>NZ_JBFBDY010000117.1:15019-16755 GCF_040683475.1 Kitasatospora sp. NPDC093558
GGGCGGCGGCCCCGGCCGGTCCGGAACTCGCGGGACCCGGTGGCTACTTGGTCGCGACGATGACGCCGTGCGGGGTCCAGCCCGGGATCGGGATGCGCTTGACGGTGCTGAAACCGGCGTCGAGCAGGCACTTCTCGTGCTGCGCCCAGGAGTAGATCATCCCGCCCTCGGCCGGCAGCGCGGCGAAGTACACGCTGTCCAGCGCGGCCACGACCGGGCCGTCCCCCTCGTCGTTGGACATCGAGTTGAACACCACCAGCTGGCCGCCCGCCGGCAGCGCCTCGTAGGCCCGGCGGAGCAGTTCGGTGTTCTCCTCCAGCGTCCAGATGACCAGCTGGTGGGCGAACATCACGACGTCGCAGCCGGTGGGCAGCGGATCGGCGAACATGTCGCCGGTGATCACCGAGACCTGGTCGCTCACGCCGGCCTGGGCGATCTTCTTCTCCGCGATGGTGCCGGAGGCCGGGATCTCGAAGACCGTGACCTTCAGGTCCGGGTTGGCCTTGGCCAGCGCGATGGCGTTGACCGCGTCGCCGCCGCCGCAGTCCAGCAGGTGCTTGCGCCCGGACAGGTCGAGCTCGTGCACGAGGTGCTTGTTCGCGAGCTCCGACCACGACCGCATGTAGCGGTAGAACACCTGCTCCAGGTGCGGGTTCTCGGCCAGCCGGTGGTACAGGTCGCGGCCCGAGCCGCGCACCCGGCGCAGGCCGACGTTGCGGTTCTCGCGCAGCGAGTCGGTGAAGTCCAGCTGGCCCTCGTAGACGACGTACTGCTCGAACGCGACGGTGTCCTTGAAGCGCTGCCAGTCGCCCTCGTCCATGAGATCCCGCACGACCCGCGCGAGGTGGTAGCGGCCGTCCTCCTTCACGACGATGCCGAGGGACGTGCAGCCGAGGAGCAGGATCTCGACGGCGCGGTCCTGGAGGCCGAGGCTGTCCCTGACCTCCTCGCGGGTGAGCGCGCCCTTCTCGGCGAGGAGGTCGGGCAGGCCCAGTTCGCAGGCGGCGTTGAGGTACTGGAAGGCCGCGTGCCCGAAGAGGATCCGGGACAGTCCGTCCATGTCCAGTGCGGGGACGGGGGTGGGGGCGGGAGTGGAGCCGGGGGTGGTGCCGGTGCCGTGCGGGTTGGGGGCGGTGGTCGTCATGGGTGCCTTGCCTTTCGGGCTTCGATGAGTGGGTTTCGGTGAGTGGGTTTCGGTGAGTGGGTTTCGGTAGGCGCGTCGGGCGGGGTCGCGTCAGGCGGGTTCGGGCCGGTCCGGGAGCGTGGCCGCCCGGAGGCGGTGGAACTGCTCGATGACGCCCACCGCGGGGCGGTGCGAGCGGCTGGTCGCGAGGAGGCTCGGTGACTGCCGCCCCACGAAGTGCCCGCACACGCCCTTGTGCGCGTCGTAGGTGGCGTCCAGCGCCGTTCGGAAGTCCGCCAGGGCACCCGGGCGGCGGGCCGCCAGCCAGGACCACGCGGCCCGGGACTCCGTCAGCCCGGCCACCAGGGCCTCGTGGTCGCGCCAGCGCAGCCCGCTCATCTGCGGGGGTGCGACCGGCGGCATCAGCGTGGGCCGGATCTCGGCCCGGTACTGGTCCGCCGAGGCGTCCCCCGCGAAGCGCAGGGCGGCCCGGCAGGCCCGCATCACGCGGGTCGCGACGGCGGCCGCGGTGGCCGCGAGTTCCTCGTCCCCGGCGTCCGCCGCGGCCCGCAGGCTGCTCAGGGCGCTGGTGCCGCCCTGGGCGAACACCATG
>NZ_JBFBDY010000118.1:0-16738 GCF_040683475.1 Kitasatospora sp. NPDC093558
GGTTCGGGCCCGGCGGCCGCGCGGTGGGCGCGCGGCCCCGGTGGTGGCCGAACCGTCAGGCGTTGGGCGCGAGTTCGGTGCCGGCGCCGCGGCGGCGGACCTTGACCAGGTCGCTGCGCAGCCCGTCGGCCGGCTCGGTGGGGGTGCCGTTCGCGACGACCTCGGCGGGGATCCCGGCCGGGACGGCGGCCGGCTCGTCCCCGTGGCCGTGCCCGCCGCACGGGCCGCACCCGCCGCCGCTGCCGCACGCCGACGCGGCCGAGGCCGTCGTACCGCACCCGGACGATGCCGTCGAGCCGCAGCCCGAGCCCGTCGAGCCGCAGCCCGAGGCGGCGGCGATGTCCGCGCGGTGGCGCGGCAGGGTGGCCTCGCCGGCGCCCTCGACCTCGAAGCCCGCGTCCTTGATCATGTCGAGGTCGGTCTGCCCGGCCTGCCCCTCGCTGGTCAGGTAGTCGCCGAGGAAGATCGAGTTGGCGATGTGCAGGCCGAGCGGCTGCATCGAGCGCAGGTGCACCTCGCGCCCGCCGGCGATCCGCACCTCGGTGTCCGGGTTGACGAAGCGGACCATCGCGAGGATGCGCAGGCAGCGCTGCGGGGTGAGGTTCCACTCCTGGGCCAGCGGCGTGCCCTCGAACGGGATGAGGAAGTTGACCGGGACGGAGTCCGAACCGAGCTCGCGCAGCGCGAACACGACGTCGACGAGGTCCTCGTCGCTCTCGCCCATGCCCGCGATCAGGCCGGAGCAGGCCGACAGCCCGGCGCCGTGCGCCTTCTGCACGGTGTCCACCCGGTCCGCGTAGGTGTGGGTGGTGGCGATGTCGCCGTAGGTGCTCTCGGAGGTGTTGAGGTTGTGGTTGTAGGCGTCGGCGCCGGCCGCCTTCAGCCGCTCCGCCTGGTTGTCGGAGAGCAGGCCCAGGCAGACGCAGATCTCGACCTCGGGGTCGGCGTCCTTGATGGCGGCCATGGTGTCGGTGACGCGGTCGATGTCGCGGTCCGTCGGGCCGCGTCCACTGGCCACCAGGCAGACGCGCTTGGCGCCGCCCGCGACGCCGGCGCGCGCCGCGTCCGCGGCCTGCTCCGGCTTCAGCCAGGTGTACTTCAGGATCTCGGCCTTGGAGCCCAGCCGCTGCGAGCAGTAGCTGCAGTCCTCGGGGCACAGGCCGCTCTTGAGGTTCACCAGGTAGTTGAGCTTCACCCGGCGGCCGAACCACCTGCGGCGGACCTTGCCGGCGGCGGCGACGACGTCCAGCAGCTCGTCGTCGGTGGTGGCGAGGACGGCCAGCGCCTCCTCGCGGGTCGGGACTTCGCCGCGCAGGCCCTTGGCGGTGAGGGTATCGAGCAGATCCATGGGGCTGATCCTGCCTGCTGGTGTTCGGCCGACGCCAGAGCAAACCCACCAGAAGATCGGCGGGAGGATGTGCGAGTTGTCACAGTGTCGGAGCTCACGGTAGTGATGCGAGTCACGTCGGCGCCGGTGCGATTGTACGGACGGCCCACGGACGGCTGGTTCGCCGCCGAACGCAGTCCGTGGCGGGCCGTTACCCGGCAGTAGCGGGTGAAGATCCACAAGCGCCGACCCCGTGATCTGGGCCACCCGGCCGTTGCTTAGAATCTGCGCCATGACCACGCAGGGGGAGCGCACCCCGACTCCGGGAGACGGCCAGGCAGGCCAGGCAGGACAACGGTTCGGCGGGGGCGCCGGCGCCCACCGGGGCGGGCGGCTCACCGTCCGGCGACTGGTCGGCTGGACGGTCGTCCTGGGCGTGGTCGCGGCCGGCGGCTGGATCATCACCCGGCCGACGCCCGGCGACTACATACCCGGGCTCGGCCCGTCCAGGAAGGACGCGGCCAAGACCCCGCCGGTCGTCGGCGCCCCGCCGCCGCCCACCGACACCGAGGCGCTCAACGTCGAGACGTACTTCCCGTCCCAGCGGCTCATCGAGTTCGGCGCCTACAAGGGCAAGCGCAACGGCGCGCGGCGCGGCGAGAACTGCGTCGAGGCGCAGCAGGACCGCACCCTGGAACTCCTCAAGGACAGCGGCTGCCAGGCCTACCTGACGGTCAACTTCACCGGCCAGGACAAGCCGGTGCTCAGCAGCGTCACCATCCTGCGCTTCACCGACCAGGCCGCCGCCGGCAAGGCCGCGGACGCGCTGCGCGGCAAGCCGGGCGCGCTGGCCTTCATCCTCCCGAACGCCGATCTGGACAACTCCCCGGCCGGCGCTGCCGCCGCCGCCAAGCCCGGCGCCGAGCCGCGCGTCGAGGCGGTCGGACACTACGTGACGGTGACGAGCTCGCGCCTGCCCGCCGACGCCCACACGCCGAGCGCGAGCCCGAGCTCGGCTCCCGGCCCCGCGCCCACGGCGAGCCCGTCGCCGTCCGGGACGCCCGCGCCCACGCCCGAGCAGGTCCTCGACGAGGCGACGCGCGCGGTGTCGTATGCAGCGGGCTCGCAGTTCGTCTGGATGTAGTCGCCGCCCTACGCCGGAGGGGGCCCGCTTGCTCAAGCGGGCCCCCTCCGGCGTGACATGACGGACCGTCAGCCGCCCAGCCGGTCCACCGCGGTCACCCGCAGCACCGCGCGGCCCTCCTCGTCCGAGCCGTAGAGGTCGACCTCGGCGCTGATGCCCCAGTCGTGGTCGCCCGCCGGGTCGTCGAAGATCTGCCGGACCCGCCAGGCGGAGTCCTCCTCCTCGATGATCAGCATCTTCGGGCCGCGCGCGTCCGGGCCGGTGCCGAGGTCGTCGTACTCGTCCCAGTACCCGTCCATGGCGTCCGCCCAGCGGTCCGCGTCCCAGCCGTACTCGCCGTCCAGCTCGCCGAGTTCGTCCCAGTGCTCCAGCGCGCACAGCTCCACGCGGCGGAACATCTCGTTGCGCACCAGCACCCGGAACGCCCGCGCGTTCGCCGTCACCGGCGCCGGCTTGTCGTCCAGCGTCACCTCGGCGGCCTGCGGCTCGGTCGGGTTGGCCAGCTGCTCCCACTCGTCGAGCAGGCTGGAGTCGACCTGGCGCACCAGCTCGCCGAGCCACGCGATGACGTCCTTGAGGTCGTCGGTCTTCACGTCCTCGGGGACGGTCTGCTCCAGCGCCTTGAACGCGCCCGCCAGGTAGCGCAGCACGATGCCCTCGGTGCGGGCCAGCTCGTAGTGGCCGACGTAGTCCGAGAACGTCATCGCCCGCTCGTACAGGTCACGGACGACGGACTTCGGCGCCAGCTGGTGGTCGCCGATCCACGGGTGCGCCCGGCGGTACACCTCGTAGGCGTGGGTGAGCAGCTCCTCCAGCGGCTTCGGGTACGTGATCTCCTGGAGCCGCTCCATGCGCTCCTCGTACTCGATGCCGTCGCGCTTCATCTCGCCGACGGCCTCGCCGCGCGCCTTGTTCTGCTGCGAGGCGAGGATCTGGCGCGGGTCGTCCAGCGTGGCCTCGACGACCGAGATCACGTCCATCGCGTACGACGGCGAGGCCGGGTCCAGCAGCTCGAAGGAGGCCAGGGCGAAGGTGGACAGCGGCTGGTTGAGCGCGAAGTTCTCCTGGAGGTCCAGCGTCAGGCGCACGATCCGGCCCTCGGCGTCCGGCTCCGGCAGCCGCTCGACCACGCCGCCCTCCAGCAGCGAACGGTAGATCGCGATCGCGGTGCGGATGTGCCGGCGCTGCGCCGCCTTGTCCTCGTGGTTGTCGGTCAGCAGCTTGCGCATCGCCTCGAAGGCGTTGCCGGGGCGGCCGATCACCGACAGCAGCATCGCGTGGCTCACCTTGAACCGCGACACCAGCGGCTCCGGGTCGGCGGCGATCAGCTTCTGGAAGGTCTCCTCCGTCCAGCCGACGAAGCCCTCCGGGGCCTTCTTGCGGACGACCTTGCGCTTCTTCTTCGGGTCGTCCCCGGCCTTCGCGATCGCCTTGTCGTTCTCGATCACGTGCTCGGGCGCCTGCGCGACCACCTGGCCGACCGTGTCGAACCCGGCCCGCCCGGCCCGCCCGGCGATCTGGTGGAACTCGCGGGCGCGCAGGATCCGCACCCGGGTGCCGTCGTACTTCGACAGCGCGGTGAACAGCACCGTGCGGATCGGCACGTTGACGCCGACGCCGAGCGTGTCCGTCCCGCAGATGACCTTCAGCAGACCCGCCTGCGCGAGGCGTTCGACCAGCCGGCGGTACTTCGGCAGCATGCCCGCGTGGTGCACGCCGATGCCGTGCCGGACGTAGCGCGACAGGTTGCGGCCGAACTTGGTGGTGAAACGGAAGTTGCCGATCAGCTCGGCGATGGCGTCCTTCTCCGCCTTCGAGCACATGTTGATGCTCATCAGCGACTGCGCCCGCTCCACCGCCTCCTTCTGCGTGAAGTGCACGACGTAGACCGGCGCCTGGCCGGTCTGCAGCAGCTCCTCCAGCGTGTCGTGCATGGTGGTGCGGCGGTACTCGTAGAACAGCGGCACCGGGCGGGTCGCGTTGCGCACCACCGTGGTCGGACGGCCGGTGCGGCGGGTCAGGTCCTCCTCGAACCGGCGGACGTCACCGAGCGTCGCCGACATCAGCAGGAACTGCGCCTGCGGCAGCTCCAGCAGCGGGATCTGCCACGCCCAGCCGCGGTCCTGCTCCGCGTAGAAGTGGAACTCGTCCATCACGACCTGCCCGATGTCCGCCCGGGCCCCGTCGCGCAGCGCGATCTGCGCCAGCACCTCGGCCGTGCAGCAGATGATCGGCGCGGTCGGGTTCACGCTCGCGTCGCCGGTCATCATGCCGACCTGCTCGGTGCCGAACATCTTCACCAGGTCGAAGAACTTCTCCGACACCAGCGCCTTGATCGGCGCGGTGTAGAACGTCCGCTGCCCCTCCGCCAGCGCGGCGAAGTGCGCCCCCGCCGCCACCAGGCTCTTCCCCGACCCGGTCGGCGTCGCGAGGATGACGTTGTTCCCCGACACCAGCTCGATCAGCGCCTCCTCCTGCGCCGGATACAGCGTGATCCCCCGCTCCTCGGCCCAGGCTGCGAACGTTTCGAACAGCGCATCGGGCGTGGCGGGCTTCGGCATCAGGTCAAGGAGGGTCACCCGGCTATCTTGCCTGCTCGCCGCCACCCCGGGCAAAGCCCGGGGGTGTGGAGGATCAGGGCTGGGGTGTGGAGGGCAGTGAGAACGCCAGGGCCGCGCCGTGACAGCTCCCCTGATCGCTCGCGGCGCGTGCGACCCGCCAGGCGAGTCTCACGTGCTGCTTCCGTGCCGTGGTGCCGCGGTCGTCGCCGGTGACCGGGGTGCCACTCACGACGACCTGGCGGAACGGTCGATTGCCCGTGCCGCTCCCGTCGCAGCGGAACACCAGGTTGACGTTGGCCTCGGAGGTAATGACCCCGGCCGCTCCCGAGCCGAAGTCGACCGGCCGGGGGTGCATCGATGCGTCCGGCGTGCGGCCCTTCTCGACCAGGTCGGTGTAACTGCCCTCGCCGGTCTGCTGGACCCTGACGTGGACCAGGGGCCTGCCCTTGGCATCGTTCCAGTAGACGGCACAGCTCGCCGGCGGTTGGCCGGAGAGGTCTCCGGACTCCTCCACGTGGGCCGTGCCGTCGTCCCCGGCGAGCGGCTTCAGGTCGTCCTCGGTCACCACAGACCAGCAGGCCGACCGTGGCAGCTCCACGGACTGCCACGGTTTCCACACCCAGGCGCTCACTCCGACGGCCAGGGCCATCGGCGGCACGACGATCGCGAGCAGGCGCCTGCGCCGGGCACGCTGCCCGGCCGCCTCGCGCAATGCCTGCTCGAACTGGCCGCCCTGCTCAGCGCCGGGCTGGTCGCCGGGTGTGGATTCGGTCATGTCTCAACACTCTCGGTCGTGGCGGGTGGCGAGGCTCAACTCGTCTTGGGGAGCTCTTCGTAGGAGGTCCTGCCGCTGCTGTAGCCGGCGTCCTCCTCTTGGGCGGCCCGGCGGGCCACGTCATTGATGTAGTTCGGGTCGGCACCCGTATTGCGGCCGGCGTCGCGTACGGCGTCGACGATCGCCTGTTGGGCGTTGGTCTGGACCTTCTGCTTCACCTCTTTGGCCTCGGCGGCGGCCTCGTTGTGGGAGTCCATCTTGTAGCCGCCGGCGACGTTGTCCATGATCTGGTTGACCACGTAGTCGACGCCCTCCCCGATCAACGGGGCCCGCTCCTTGATCGCGTCGCCGGCGAACGACCAGACCTGGCCGGCGAGTTCCCTCTTGGTGTCGATGGCGGCGTTGTAGGCGGCGTCCTTGGCGCCGTGCTCGGAGTACACCTCCGCGATCATGGCGCTGGTGATCAGGCCGTTGACCTGGCCGGCCGGCTTGGTGACGTTCTGGACCGCCAGGGCCAGGTCCTTGTGCAGCTCGGGGTGGGCCAGCACGTCCTGGATCTGTGCCGTCGTGTACGCCTGCTGGCCGGCGGCGATCGAAGCGTAGGCGTCGGGGTTGTGACCGAGGGTGCCGAGCAGGTGCGCGACGTTGCCCATCTGGAACGGGTGTGACTCGGCACCAGGCCCTTCCACGGAGCCCTGGATGTCGCCGATGTGGTTGGCGACCATGCTGCCGAGGCTGCCGTTGAGGTTCTTGAGCACTCCGCTCCTGACGAGGTCCGGACCGTCTCCGCTGCCGAACCGATCCACGACGTCGTTCATGACACTGGTCATCTCGGCGGTGTGCTGCGGAAACTTGCCCGTGACGTCGTCGAACGCCCGACCGGTGGTCGCGGCCTCCAGGGCGTGGCCGAGGGAGGTGACGTCGTAGGGGTCGGCGGTGCCCGGGTTGGGCCGTGGCGGGTACTGCTGGTCGAGCAGCAGGGAGTGGGAGCCGCCGTCGGTGAGCAGCTTGAGGTAGGTGTTCTCACCGCCGTGAGCCTTGACCGTGCCGTCGGCGTTGTAGGTGGTCGGCGCGTCGTGGAAGAACTTGGTGGCCGCCTCCGGGCTGTGCCCGAGCGCGTCCAGGATCGAGGACATCGGGTTGATGCCCTGGATGTTGCCGTCCTTGTCGGGCACGCCGATGAACTTGAGCGCGGTGAACGGGTAGGTGGCCTTGGTGGCCGCGTCCCAGCGCATCGGGTTCTCGTTGGTCAGCTGGGTGACGTGCTCGGCGATCGGGTTGATGAAGTGGGCGTCGTACTTGCCGTGGCGCAGGATGTTGCCGAGGATCTGGTAGCCGTACGGGCTGTGCGCCGGATCGGCGCCGGGCGGGACGGGTATCTGTGTGGCGCCGGCCTTGCGGAGCTTGGTCTCCCACCCGTCGGGGAGGTGGAGTTGGCCCTGGGGGTCGGTCGCGGTGGCCAGGGTCAGACCGAGGGCGTCCTGGATGCCCCTGACCGCGTCCGAGCGGGCCGGACGGTTGGCGTAGTCCGCGCTCTGAGCCATCGCGCCATAGGTGGCGAGGAAGGTCTGGGGATCCTGCTTGCCGTAGAACGCGGAAGCGAAGCGGGCGTCGCTGCTGTGGTGCTGGAGCAGGGCTTGGAGGCGCGCCAGTTGCGGGTCGGTGGCGGTGGCGCCGAGGGAGAGGATCTGGGTGGCCTCCCGGGCCTCCTCCTCCGCGAGGCCGCCGACGGGCGTGGCGTTGAACGCCGTTGCGTCGCTGCCGGTGTCCATGCCCAGAGCGTTGGCGGCGGCTATGTCCGCCTCGGTGGCACGGTCCAGCACGGCACCGATGTCCTTGGCGGCGGCCTCGGCCTTGCGCTGCCAGGTGGTGGCGTAGTCCGGATCGTGTCTGTCCTCGTTCGTGCCGGCCGGAGGCCAGTGGACGGCGCCATCGCCGCTGACCGTGAGGCCGTCGGTGACCGCACGCTGGACGGCCGCCTCCAGGTCCTTCTTGGCCGCGGTGAAGTCACTGTGCGCATCGCGGAGGGTCCTGGCGATCGCCGAAGCCTCCTCGAAGGCGGCGTGGACCTGGTCGCGGGCCCAGGTGATCTTGGCGGCGGCCAGCCCGGCGGCGTCGCCCTGCCAGCCGGACTGCCGGACGGCGCCGATGACCTCGTTCTGCATCCGCTGGGTGAGGTCCCACTTGCGGACCAGGGTCTCGAACTCGGTGGCCGCGGTGTTGAGGTTGCCGAGGTCGACCTGCTTGAGCTGGCTGAACGTCACCATGATGTCCTCGATGCTTCTCTGCTCGCGCCGGTCGCTAGGCCTGCCGGTCCTGCTTCATCCGGGCGTGAATGGCGGCCTCGGTGTTCGCATAGTTGTCGGCGGTGGCGTGGAGTCTGTCGCCTATGTCGGAGATGGTGTTCCGGAGTCCGTCGACCTGAGTGGACCAGGTCGTCCAGGAGCCCGTGAGGGCTGCACTGGTGGCCCAGCCGCTGAGGGCGGTTGCCGCGGCGGCCACGTGCTCGCCGGGCTGGTCGCACTCGGTCTTGACCGAGTCCCGCAGGGCGAAGGCGTTCTGGGCGGCCTGCTGGATCGCTGCCGGGTTCGCCTTGACGGTCTGGGCTCCGCTGGGCGCGCCGAGGGCCACCGGGGCATTGTTGGAGCCCGTTAGGTCCGGGAACTGCTTCTTCGCCTCTTCGGTCAGATTTCCCTTGTCGTCGAAGAGCCACGGATTCATCCGGCGCTCGAACTCAAGATCTGCCATCGGAGCCCCCCTCCTAGGAACGGACCGGAGCGTAGTGGCTCGAACGGTTCAGCGAATAGGCTTTGCGAACCCTTTGCATGACCTCCACAGCTGCGGGCACCGATCATGTGCCGCGTCGCACATTGCCCGGTCGTCGGGGGGCGTGCCAGAGTGCCGGGCATGGCCCACCCTCTCGCGTCCGACGCCGCTGAACTGCACTCGACCGCCCTCGCCCCGGCCGGGGTCTTCGACTGGCTCGATGAGGCCGCCGCGCTGCGGGCCGACGCCGGGCTCACGCGGACGCTGCGCAGTCGGGAGGCCGAGGACGGGGTGCTCGACCTCGCCGGGAACGACTACCTTGGGCTCACCCGGCACCCGGTGGTCACCCGGGCGGCGGCGGACGCGGCGCTGCGGTGGGGTGGCGGGTCGACGGGGTCGCGGCTGGTCACGGGCACGACCGCGCTGCACACCGAGCTGGAGGAAGAGCTGGCCGCGTTCTGCGGGGTGGAGGCCGCGCTGGTCTTCTCCTCCGGGTACACCGCCAACCTCGCCGCGCTCACTGCGCTCACCGACCCGGACACCCTCATCGTGTCCGACGCCTACAACCACGCCTCCCTCATCGACGGCTGCCGCCTCGCGCGCGCCGATGTCCACCGCGTCCCCCACAGCGACCCGGACGCCGTCCGGCAGGTGCTCGGCGAGCGCGCGCAGCGGCGTGCGCTGGTCGTCACCGACTCCGTGTTCTCGGTGGACGGCGACGCCGCCCCGCTGCCCGCCCTCTCCGCCGCCGCCCGCGCCCACGGCGCCGCGCTGCTCGTCGACGACGCCCACGGGCTCGGCGTCCTCGGCCCCGGCGGCAGCGGCGCCCTCGCCGCGGCCGGCCTCGCCGGGCAGCCCGACACCGTCGCGACGGTGACGCTCTCCAAGTCCCTCGGCACCCAGGGCGGCGCCGTCCTCGGCCCGCGCCGGGTCATCCGCCACCTCACCGAGACGGCCCGCACCTTCATCTTCGACACCGGCCTCGCCCCCGCCGCCGCCGGCGCCGCCCTCGCCGCGCTGCGCCTCCTGCGCGCCGAACCCCACCGCGCCGACCGCGCCCGCGAGGTGGCCCGCGACCTCGCCGCCCGCCTAGCGGCGGCCGGCCTGCACGCCTGCGAGCCGGACGCCGCCGTGGTCTCCGTCCGCGCCCCCGGCCCGGAAGCCGCCGTCGCCTGGGCCGCCGACTGCCGCCGCGCCGGCCTCGCCGTCGGCTGCTTCCGCCCCCCGTCCGTCCCCGACGGCATCTCCCGCCTGCGCCTGACCGCGCGTGGAGACCTGACGGACGCCCAGATCGCCGAGGCC
This sequence comes from Kitasatospora sp. NPDC093558, assembly GCF_040683475.1. Classification (NCBI taxonomy): domain Bacteria; kingdom Bacillati; phylum Actinomycetota; class Actinomycetes; order Kitasatosporales; family Streptomycetaceae; genus Kitasatospora; species Kitasatospora sp. NPDC093558. The sequence continues at coordinate 9,876 of NZ_JBFBDY010000118.1, forward strand.
GTCCGCACCATCGCCGACCTGGCCCCGGCCGGCGCGCGGCTGGGGTGACGGCCGGATCAGGGCGTGAGGTCGATGACCCGAACAGGCTCCCCGACCCAGCGCTTGGGCTCGGTGGTCGCAACGACAGCGCCGGCCGGGCGGTCCGGAGTGGGCGCGGCGGCGTAGCGGGTGTGAGCCTGGGCCCAGGTCGTGTCGGCGGCCACGGTCAGGGCTGCCGCGAGGTCGATATCCAGGACGGTGACTCCCGGCAGTGCGGCCAAGTGCTCAGCGGTGCCCGGACGGGCGCGGTCAGCCTCCACCAGGGCGCAGGTGGGGGTGTGGAGGTACCAGCCGGGCTTGGAGTGGGCCTGGCGGATGAGGCGGAAGCCAGGAGGGTCCCCCGGCCCGCGGCCACCACGGCGGTGTCGTCGAGGACCGGGTGCGGCCCTGGTCACATGGTCACCACCTCGGCCAGGCGCCGATCGAGCTCGGCGTCCAGCGCCTTGGCCTGCTCGGGGCTCGGGTCGTAGCCGTTCCACGCCTCGAGGGCCGCACGGGCCCTTTCGCCTGCTCGGCGTTGTCTGCCCGAGGGAGTACCATCCCGGCCAGGCGAACGAGGTAGGCGCGGAGCGACAGTTGCTCGGCGGCGGCCATCGCGGCGAGCCGGTCGCGGGCCTCGACGGGGATCCGGATCTCGGCGTCGGTCATGGTGTGTGCTCCTTTCGGTTCGGTCGTAGCCAGGAACACGGGCGCACGCCTGCTTCTGCCCGGATCGGGCAAGCCCCACCCGATCGAGTGACAGCAACCAGGGGCCCGCGACGAACGTCCCCCATGGTGGGGGTGGGCGGATGGTGCTTCGGCGGGTGGTGGCCCTGGTGGTCGGGGCATTGCTGCTGTGGGGCGCCGGGTGGCTGGTCGGCGGCCCGGTGGGGGTTGTGGGTGCACTTGGGTGTCCGTGAGTGTGTTCTTCGATCACGGCTTGTTGGGTGGATGAGGCGACTGTCAGTGGCGTGTGCCAGGGTGATGGCACTGGCTGGGAGGGAGGGTTGGTGTGACCGGGCCGAGGAAGGAGCTGCGGCGGATCGACGCGCCGTTCGTTTCCCTTGGCCCGTCGGGTGTGACAGTCCGTGACCGTCTCAAGGGCCTCACACCCGGGGACGAGAAGGTGCTACGGCTGGTCGGCGGGCATATGGGCGCGCTGGCGTCGAAGGACCTGAAGGCGCGCTGCGCACACGGCCTGGACCACGGCAACGAGACGTGGGCCGCCCGCAAACGCGAGCTGACCGTGCAGTCGTCGTCGCGCTGGGCCGGGAGCGTCACCAAGGCCACGCACGACCAGTGGGCACTGTCGCGCCGCGGGCAGGCCGCCTACCTGGACTCCCTGGACGCCGGCATCCGGATGCTGCGCCACCGCCTGTCGCTGCCCCTGGGCGAGAAGGGCACCGGACGCGTGCCCGGCGGCTACCGCTCCAGGCACGAGTGGTTCGTCAAGTCCCGTCGGCTCGCTGCGCTGGAGGAACGGTACGCGGCTGCCCGGGCCGATGGCGAGGTCGGTCGCGTGCGTGTGGTACGCGGTGGCGGAAAGTTGCTGAACACCCGGCACCATCTGGCCGCCGCCGCTCTCACCGAAGCCGAGTGGCGGGCGCGGTGGGAGAGCGCGCGGTGGTTCCTCGCCGCCGACGGCGAGTCCGGGAAACGGTTCGGGAACGAGACGATCCGTGTCACCCCGCGGGGTGAGGTGTCGATCAAACTGCCCGCCCCGCTCGCGGACCTGGCGAACGCCCGCAACGGCCGCTACGTCCTGGCCGCGAAGGTTGCCTTCCCGCACCGGGGCGCCGAGTGGGCCGACCGGATCGAGGGCAACCGGGCGGTGGCGTACCGGATCCATCTGGACGTGGACCGGGGGCGCTGGTATCTGGACGCTTCCTGGACCCGTCCGGTGGTGCGGACGATGCTGCTGCAGGCGGCACGGGCGGCCGGGATGGTCGGCGTGGACACCAACGCCGACCACTTCGCGTGCTGGCAGTTGGATGTCCACGGCAATCCGGTCGGTGACCCCCACCGGTTCTTCTACGACCTGTCCGGCACCGCCGCCCACCGCGACGCCCAGGTCCGGCATGCCATTTCCCGGCTGCTGCACTGGGCCAAACGCTGCGGTGTGAGGGCGATCGGCCTGGAGAACCTGGACTTCACCGCCGAGACCACCCGGGAGAAGCACGGCCGCAGGAAACGCTTCCGGCAGCTGATCTCGGGCATCCCCACCGGCAGACTCCGCGCCCGCCTCGCCTCCATGGCCGCCGAGCTGGACATGGTCATCGTCGCCGTGGACCCCGCCTACACCTCCCAATGGGGCGCGCAGCACTGGCAGAAACCGCTCGCGACCCCCACCCGTAAGACCACCCGGCACGATGCCGCGAGCATCGCGATCGGGCGACGCGCCCTCGGACACCCGATCCGGCGACGGACGAAACCGCCCCACGACGACCGGAGTGATCGTCGCGGGCATCGGACCGTCCAGGCCGGACCAGGCGTTCGGGGGCGTGAGGAAACCCGCCGCCCCGTCACGGACCGTGCACACGATGCACGTGCCCGAGCGGGGACCACGAGAACGCGGGCGACCAGCCGGGCATCCAACACCGTTCGGGATGCCCGCAGTGATCAGACCTGGGTCCAAGACTCACTCCTGCTCACTTGATTGGAACGGTGTCGGGGGAGTTCACGGCCGACAAGTGCCTCATCCCCTCCTACGAGGACGGGCCGCCGCCTTCGGACTGCCGGGGCGTCTTCCGGCCGGACGGCGGCGGGACGACGAACGAGCGTGCCCGGGTCTGGTCCGGCGCTCCAATGCGGCAGGGCGTGCGGGCGGTGTGCGAGGGCGACGAGTGCCACCTCGTGTCGGCGGCCGAGGTCGCGCGGACGCTCACGCTGATCGCGTTGGCGCTGCTCCCGGGGGTGGTGGGGCTGCTGCTGGTCGGGGCCGGGCTGGTCACCGGGGACTTCGAGGACGGGGGGTTCGGTTCACGGGTGGTCGTCGCGTCGGGGGTGGTGGGGGTCTTCCTGGTGGTGCTGCTGGCGCTCGGCGGAGTGTGCTGGATCGGCCTGGCCGTCACCGGCCTCTGAGCCCGCCCAGCTCCGCCAGGAATGCCGTCCCCGCGTCCTCCCGCCCCGCGGCGAGGCGCGGAGCGGCCACGACCGGCGCGATCGCCCGGCACCAGGCGAGGACGCGGGCGGCGTCGGAGCCGGGGACGAGCGCGCAGAGGCCGGTGATGCGCCGGTCCAGGGCGTCGGGGTGGGAGACGTCGAGCACCCAGTCGACCAGGTCGAAGTCCGGGTCGCCGAGCGTCGCCCGCGGGTCGATGGCGACCGGTCCGTCCGGGCCGTCGAGGACGTTGCCCGGGTGCAGGTCCCCGTGGACGAGGGCGACGGGGCCGTCTGCCGCGTGCGAGAGGGCGAAGGCGCGCGCCGACGGCGGGACGCGCCCGGGGGCGCGGCGCTCGGTGAGGTCGAACAGGAAGTCCACGCGCTCGGCCAGCGACGGCAGCGCAACCCCGTCGACGGGGACGGACCGCAGCGCCGACAGCAGCCCCGAGACCTCCTCGGGCCGCCACGCCCGCTGCCGCAGCGTCGTCCCCGGCGTGACGTCCGCGAGCAGCAGCGCACCCGTCGCGTCGTCGTGCGCGAGCAGCCGGACGACGGACGGCAGGGCGGCCCAGGCCCGCAGTGCCGCCTCCTCCTCGGCGGCGACCCGGCGGTCCGGCGTGAGTTTGAGCCACACGGTGGCGCCGGCGCCGTCCGTGCAGCGGAACACCCGGGCCGTCCCGCCCCCGCCGGCCGCGACCACGCTCAGGCCCCAACGGCCCGCGAGCCCGTCCACGAGGGACGGCAGCGCGTCGCACCAGGCCCCCGCCGACGGCCCGAAGCGGACGGCGAACCGGGCGCGGACGTCCTCCGGAACGACCGCCGGGGCCGTCACGGCTGCCCGACCACCAGCAGCGTCTCGGCACCGACCGGCTTGTACCCGGCGGCCTGGAAGGCGCGGACGCTGGTCGCATTGCCGGGGGCCTGCTGCGCCCAGAGGACGTCGCCCTCGGGCAGCAGGTGCCGCGCGCTCACGGCGAGCGCCCGGCCGAGGCCGCGTCCGCGCGCCTGCGGGTCGACCTCGATCGCGGCCTCCCAACGGCCCGCCACACCGCGGCCGAGGACGAGCACGCCTCCGTCCGCACAGAACACCCGGACGTCCTCGCGGTAGCGCAGGGCCCGGACGACGCGCGGGTGCTCGCGGTCCTCGACGCGGACGAGCGGCAGCGGCGGCGGGCCGGGGAGCCGGTGGGCGACGGTGAGCAGGTCGATGTTGTTGACGACGCGCCCGGTGCGTTCGGCGAAGGCGGTGAGGAACGGCGGGCAGAGCGGCGCGGCGAGCGGGTCGCTGGGCACGGCGGCGAGCGTCTCGTACACCCACGCCGGGTCCTCGTCCGTGAAGACGACCGCGTGCGCGGAGAGCGACAACACACCGGCCTCGCGCTCGGACGGCTGCGAGACGACCGTCACCGATCCGTCCGACGGCGGGAAGATCCCGCCCGCCGCGTCCGCCAGTATTTCCGACAACCCCCGTGTGCCCATGGCGCCGAGCTTAGCGTCTACTTCTTCTTCGCCCGGCTCGGCTGGACCCGCGTCGGTTCGCCCTCGGCCTTGGGATGGTCGGGTGGGTACGGGAGTTCGCCGAGGCCCTCGTCGTGCAGCTGCTTGTCGTACAGCTCCAGCAGCGCGTCCAGGCGGAACGCCTCGCCCTCCATCTCCGCGTTCAGGTCTCCGAGTTCGGCGAAGCGGGCGGGGACGGTCCGCAGGTCGAAGTCCTCGGGCGAGGCGTCGTCGAGCTCGTCCCAGCGCAGCGGGGTGGAGGCGGTGGCGCGCGGGCGGGCGCGCAGGGAGTAGGCGGAGGCGATGGTGCGGTCGCGGGCCATCTGGTTGTAGTCGACGAAGATGCGCTCGCCGCGCTCCTCCTTCCACCACGCGGTGGTGACCTTCCCGGGCATGCGCTGCTCCAGCACCCGGCCGAGCGCGATCACCGCGTGCCGCCCGTCGGTGAATGACCACTGCGGCTCCAGCGGGACGTAGACGTGCAGGCCGCGCCCCCCGGAGGACTTGGGCCAGCCGCGCAGCCCGAACTCCTCCAGGAGCGCCCGAAGTTCGTGGGCCGCGCGGACGGCGTCGTGGAAGTCGGTGCCGGGCTGCGGGTCGAGGTCGATGCGCAGCTCGTCGATGTGGTCGGTGTCGGAGCGGCGCACCGGCCAGGGGTGGAAGGTGAGGCAGCCGAGGTTCGCCGCCCACAGGACGGCGGCGGGCTCGGTGGGGCAGATCTCGTCGGCGGAGCGGCCGCTGGGGAAGTTGATGCGGGCGGTGGGCAGCCAGTCCGGCAGGCCCTTGGGGGCGCGCTTCTGGTAGAAGAACTCGCCCTCGACGCCGTCCGGGAAGCGCTGCAGCGTGGTCGGTCGGTCGCGCAGTCCGCGCAGGACGCCGTCGGCGACGGCCAGGTAGTACTGCGCGACGTCGAGCTTGGTGAACCCGCGCTCCGGGTAGTACACCTTGTCCGGGTTCGACAGGCGGACTGTGCGCCCGGCGACCTCCAGTTCCACGGCTGAGCCCATGTCTCTCACGCTAAGCGCGCCGCGCCCGCCGCGCGCCTTTTGGCGGCGCGCGCGAGGATCGGAGCCATGGACCTGCCCGTGATGCCGCCGGTGGCGCCGATGCTCGCCAAGTCGGTGGCGAAGATCCCGCCGGGGATGCAGTACGAGGCCAAGTGGGACGGCTTCCGCACGATCGTGTTCCGCGACGGCGCGGACGTCGAGCTCGGCAGCCGCACCGGCAAGCCGCTGACCAGGTACTTCCCCGAGCTGGTCGAGGCGCTGCGCCGGGAGCTGCCGGAGCGCTGCGTCGTCGACGGCGAGGTGGTGATCGCCCGGGACGGCCGGCTGCGCTTCGAGGAGCTGCTGGAGCGCATCCACCCGGCCGCGAGCCGGGTCAAGCTGCTGGCCGAGCGGACGCCCGCCTCGTTCGTCGCCTTCGACCTGCTCGCGCTCGGCGACGCGTCGCTGCTGGACGAGCCGCTGTCGGCGCGCCGCGCGGCGCGGGAGACGGCGCTCGCCGGCGCCGCCGACCCGGTGTTCACCGCCCCCGCCTCCACCGACCGCGACCTCGCGCAGACCTGGTTCGCCGAGTACGAGGGCGCGGGGCTGGACGGCGTGGTGGCCAAGCCGCTGGACCAGCCGTACCGGCCGGGGGAGCGGACGATGTTCAAGATCAAGCACGAGCGCACCGCCGACTGCGTCGTGGCCGGCTACCGCGAGCACAAGAGCGGACCGGTCGTCGGCTCGCTGCTGCTCGGCATCAACGACGCCGAGGGGCGGCTCCAGCACCTCGGCGTGTGCGCCGCGTTCTCCATGGCCCGCCGCCGCGAGCTGGCCGAGGAGCTGGGGCCGCTGCGCATGACGGACCTGTCCGAACACCCTTGGGGCGCATGGGCGGAGGAGGAGGCGCACGCCGAGGGACGGCTGCCGGGGGCGGTCAGCCGGTGGACCGGCGGCAAGGACCTGTCCTGGATCGCGCTGCGCCCGGAGCGGGTGGTCGAGGTCGCGTACGACCACATGGAGGGCACGCGCTTCCGGCACACGGCGCAGTTCCGCCGCTGGCGCCCGGATCGCGCGCCGGAGAGCTGCACGTACGAGCAGCTGGAGGAGCCGGTTTCGTACGACTTGGCCCGGGTGCTCGGTATGTGACGGTCCGTCAAAGACGAGCGGCCCGGCAGATCGTTTCGACACTGTTGGTTAATTCGGGCCTCGCGTGACGTCGGCCTCCAAGACCCGGTTGTGGTCTTGGAGGCCGACGTG
>NZ_JBFBDY010000119.1:0-16524 GCF_040683475.1 Kitasatospora sp. NPDC093558
CGCGGAACGGCGCGCGGACGGCAGCGCGGGGCCGACGGGCAGGTAGGCGGCCGAGCCGAGCAGCACGCCGTGGGCGGCGGCGACCTGGTCCGGGCCCTTGGGCAGGGTGATGCCGACGAGGCGGTCGCGCAGCGGGGCGCCGTCGGCGGTGCGGCGGACGCGCTCGGCGACGGCGGCGGCCTGCTCGGCGAGGGCGCCGTAGGTGACCGTCCCGGAGCTGTTGATCACGGCGGGCCGCTCGGGGTGCTCGGCGGCGCCCTTCAGGAGGCCCTGGTGCAGCAGGCCCTCGGGCAGCTCGCCGGTGGTGTCGTTCGCGCCCTCGCGCTCGGCGGCCTGGCCGGCGGGCAGGGCGAGGGCCGGGCCGGCCGCCCAGACCGCGTCGTCCTCGGCGAGCGCCCGGACGGCCGCGGTGTAGGTGGCGAACATGTCGTCGAGCAGGCCCTCGGGGAAGAGTTCCTCGACGGCGTCCCAGGTGAGGTCCAGCGAGCCGGTGAAGTCGACGACCTGGTGGTCCAGCCACACCTGCGGGGTCTGGCTCAGCCGGTAGGTGATGTCGCCGAAGTAGGCCATCGGGCCCGAGACGTCGGCGACGGTGCCGAGGCCGCTGGTGAACACGACCGGCATGGTCTCGAAGTTGGTCTGCAGGCCGCGCCGGCGGCGCTCGCGCAGCGCGTGCAGGGCGCTGACGTAGCGGTGGCGGAGGTCCTGCTGGAGCTGCGTCTGGGTGCGGGCGACGCGGTCCTCGAAGGGGAGGTCCCCGGTGGTGTCCATCTCCAGGAGGCAGATCGACGTGAAGTCGCCGATCAGGTTCTGCAGGTGGGGGTGGACGGTGCGGTGGCCCCTGGCGTTCTCGGCGAGCAGCAGCGGCAGGCGGTTGAACAGCGTGAGGTTCAGCGCGAACTTCGGCGTGCCGCTCCACATCCGCAGCGTCTCGGCGAACACCGTCGCCAGGACGGCGGTCGGGGTCAGGCCCGCCTCCTCCGCGCGCTCCTGGAAGCGCTGCCACAGGGCCGGCGGGAGGTGGTACTCGCGGTGCGTGAAGCGCGGCTTGGGTATGCGCGCCGGCGGCTTGGCCAGCGGCAGCTCCGGCGGCGGGGCGAGTTCCTCGGCGCGGGAGACCCAGTACTCCATCGAGCGCTTGTGCCGCGGCGACTGGGTGCCGTTCTCCAGCGCGAGGACGTAGTCGCGGAAGGAGACGTCGACGGGCGGCAGCTCGGCCTGCTCGTCGCGGCACAGCGCGCTCCACTCGCTGAACAGCCCGGCGATGCTGGCCAGGTCGACCATCAGCAGGTCGAGGCTCACGTGCAGCCGGTCGTGCTCGGGCAGGCGGGTCAGCCGGATGTCGAACAGCGGCCACACGGACGGGTCGTAGACGCGCTCCGACAGGTCCAGGCGGACCTCGGCGAGACGGGCCTCGGCCTCGTCCGCGGGCACCTGCGACAGGTCCTCGAAGGCGATCTCGAACGCCGGGGCCTCGGCGAGGATCTGCTGCTCGCCGCCCTCGTGGACGACCGCCCGCAGCATTCCGTGGCGCTCCAGCAGGCGGCGCCACGTGCGGTTCAGCAGGGCCGGGTCGAGCCGGCGGCCCTCCAGCTCGAAGTACGCGTGGGGCGCGACGTTTCCGAGGACGAAATTGGGCCCGCGGCCGACCCAGTACGCGTACTGGATCTCGGTCAGCGGGAATGGCTCATTGGCTTCGGGCGTTTCGGTGGGACAACAGCCACCGTCGGTGTTCTGTCCGCTCCCCATCTGGCTTCTCCCATTCCTGGTGGTATCGAGCGCAAACGTGCGGGATCTCGTGAGGACGTGTCGGCCCCTCGGCGGCAGGCGGCAGGCGGCAGGAGGCTGGCGGCACCGGGTTGCGGGCGGAGCCGTCCGGCCGTCGGGGCGGCGAGGGGAAGATGTGGCTCCGGCAGGAGCGGTGCCAGTGAAACCGTTGTGACTGAACGGTGTCAAGATCCTTCCAGTGGTCGCACCAGTCACTTTGCAAACTTCTGACACTCGGTCAACTCTGTCCGGATCGGACCCGATTGGTCGGACTTGCGGGGCCGGGGGGCCCGTGCCAGGGCCGTGTCGGCGGCGGCGTGATAGGTTCTAGCGAAACCTTGAATGTGTAGCCACGAGAGCGGGGCGGCGATGGCGAAGACCGGTGCGGACACCCCGCGGGAGCGGTACCGGGCGCAGGTGCGGGCCGAGGTCAAGCAGCACGCCTGGGAGCAGATCGCCACGGCCGGGGCCTCGGCGCTGTCGCTCAACGCGATCGCCAAGCGGATGGGTGTGAGCGGGCCGGCGCTCTACCGGTACTTCGCCAGCCGGGACGACCTCATCACCGAGCTCGTCCGGGACGCCTACCGGGGCCTCGCCGACACCCTCGGTGCCGCCGTCGCGAAGGGTGCCGACCTGCCGGGGCTGGCGCACGTGCTGCGCGGGTGGGCGCTGGAGGACCCGCACCGGTACTTCCTCATCTACGGCACGCCCGTCCCCGGCTACCACGCGCCCGACGACACCACCGCCGTCTCCGGCGAGATCATGGCGATCCTCCTCGACGCCTGGACGGCCTTCGCCCCGGAGGGGCCCGCGGCGGCGTTCGACGCCCACCTCGCCGACCATCGGGCCTGGGACGGCGGGCACCCGGCCCCGCCCGAGGTGCTGCACCGGGCGCTGTCCTTCTGGACCCGTCTGCACGGCGTCCTGTCCCTGGAGCTCGCCGGGCACTTCACCGGGATGGGATTCGACCCCGCGCTGCTCTTCGCCGCCGAGCTGGACGACCTGCTGGGCCGTTCCTGACTCACCATCAAGTGATGGATAAATCGGATGAGTTCGACCATCATCGCCCTTAGGATCGACGGTTATGGTTGATCTCTATCCTCCGACCGAGCCCTACGACAGCGGATTCCTCGACACCGGGGACGGCAACCGCATCTACTACGAACAGCTCGGCAACCCCAAGGGCAAGCCCGCCCTCAACATCCACGGCGGGCCCGGATCCGGCGCGATGCGCAGGCCCGCGCGCTCCTGGGACCCGGAGACCTACCGCCTCATCCGCTTCGACCAGCGCAACTGCGGCCGCAGCACCCCGCACGCCAGCGACCCGGCCGCCGACATGAGCCTCAACACCACGCAGCACCTGATCGACGACATGGAGCGCCTGCGCGAACACCTCGGCATCGAGCGCTGGTTGCTCAACGGCGCCTCCTGGGGCTCGACCCTCCTCCTCGCCTACGCGCAGCAGCACCCCGAGCGCGTCACCCAGATCGTCATCGCGGCCGTCACGACGACCCGGCCCGCCGAGACCGAGTGGCTCTACCGGGGCGCCGGCCGCTTCCAGCCCGAGGCATGGGACCGGTTCCTCGCCGGCATCCCCGAGGAGGAGCGCGCCGCCGCCCGCGACGACTGGCGCCACCTCCTCGCCGCCTACTCCCGGCTCATGGAGAACCCCGAGCGCGCCGTCCGCGAGAAGGCCGCCGCCGACTGGCTCGCCTGGGAGGACGCCGTCATCTCGGGCGAACCCAACAACATCCCCGGCATGTACAGCAACCGCGAGATCGACGACCAGATCGCCTTCGTCCGCATCTGCTCCCACTACTTCAGCAACGGCGCCTTTCTGGAGGAGGACCAACTGCTGCGCAACGCCCACAAGCTGGCCGGCATCCCGGGTGTCCTGGCCCACGGCCGGCACGACCTGGGCGGCCCGCCGAACACACCGTGGGAACTGGCGAAGGCCTGGCCGGACGCCCGCCTCCACATCATCGAGGACTCCGGGCACGCCGGCAGCGACGAGCTGAACCAGGTGATCAGGACGGCCATCGAGGACTTCAAGCACCTCTGACGGCCGACGGCGCCGCACGGGTGACGGGCGGTGCGGTGCGGGCCTGACCTCCCGGGCGACGGCCCGGCGCGATGTCACCATCTGGGCGTATCCGGCACGATCACGACCGGTTCCCCCCTAGGAGGACCTCCGCATGAGCCGTCGCACCCACCGCCCCGCCCTCCTCGCGGCCCTGGCACTCGCCCTCGCCCCGCTCACCGGCTGCAGCGGCGTCGGCGTCGGCGGGGCGGGCCCGGTGGCCGTCGCACCCCCGCCGCCGGAGAAGGCCTTCGGCCAGGCGTGCGCGGCACTGTCCGGCAACGGCCCCGGCAGCGCCGACGGAATGGGCAGCACGCCCCTGCTCACCGCGATCGACCAGACCAAGGACCTCTCGCAGCTGTCCGCGCTGGTCAAGACCGCCAAGGCCAAGGACATCTTCGACTCGATGGAGAACGTCACCGTCTTCGCCCCCAACGACGCGGCCTTCGCGAAGCTGCCCGAGGACCAGAAGAAGGCCCTCGCCACCCAGCCGGGCGCCGGCGACCTCGTCCGCAAGCTCATCGTCGTCCGCGACCTGCGCAAGGACGACCTCCAGGACAAGCAGTACAACACCCTCCAGGGCGCCGTCATCAAGGCCACGGGCAGCGGCGAGGACTACCGCATCGGCGGCGCGCAGGTGCTCTGCGGCAGCATCAAGACGGCCAACGCGCGCCTGGCGATCCTGGACACGGTGCCGGCCTTCGGCTGACGCCCGGTCACCCCGAGGTGGGCCGGTCCCGACGGACCGGCCCACCTCTGCGTTTACCCCCACCCGCACGCTGCGCCGAACGGCGTCCGGGGATGGGCCGAAAGCGCGCATTCCGGCGCGAAAACCCGATGACACGATGTCAGGTCATCCTTACGTGCGCTTTACCTCGGTGATCCTCTTGATCGCGCACGCGTGCATTCGCGTGACGGTCGTGTTGTCCGCTCATCTGCGCCGGTGGGTGCGCGGTCGCGAGAGGAGACGCCGGATGGCTCCGGTGAGGTCGTTGCTCGGCGGTCGGTTCTCGACGGCGATGCGAGGCGTGCTCGCCCTGCTCTGCCTCGTGCCCCAGGGCGGGCTCGCGCTCGCCGCCGCCCCGCCCGCGTACGGGCCGCAGAGCCTCCCGGAGAAGCAGCGGGGGACGGTGAACTGCACACCGAAATTCACCGGTGCCACCAACTGCGTGCGGTACACCTACAGCGGTGGTGACCAGACCTTCACGGTGCCGGCCGGGGTGAGCAGCATCTACGCCCGCGTCTTCGGCGGCGGTGGCGCCGGCTCCCCGTCCGCGTACTACACCATCCAGTACGGCGGTGGTGGCGGCGGCTACACCACCGGCGGCATCGCCGTGACACCCGGTCAGCGGCTCACCCTCACCGTCGGTCAGGGCGGGCTGATGAACAGCACCGCGACGATGTACGGCGGTGGCGGTGCCGGCGGCCAGGGCGGGTTCTCGAACACCGCGACCGGCGGAGCGGGCGGCGGTATGAGCGCCGTGTGGAACGGCGGCTACGGCACGAACCCGTTGCTGATCGCCGGTGGTGGCGGCGGCTCCTCACCGGGCGCTGACGCGCTCACCCCGGCTGCGGGAGGCGGCGGCGGTACCAACGGAGGTCAGGACAACCAGCCCACGATCTCGGGCCGGGGCGGCACCCAGTCCGCGGGCGGTGCGGCGGCCAGCCAGACCGTCTGTGCCACCGCCACCGCCGGAAGCCAGTACCAGGGCGGCCGCGGTGCCAGCGCCGGCAACTACGAGGGTGGCGGTGGCGGTGGCGGTGGGTACTACGGTGGCGGCGGTGGTGCCTGCCAGCGCAGCGGCAACCTGGAAGCGAACGGTATGGGCGGTGGCGGTTCCGGATACATCCAGGGCACCGGCGTCACCAACACGCAGACCTCCAACGGCACCAACAGCACCGGCAACGGCGTAGGCGGGACGTCCGGCGGCCGTACCGACGCCCAGTACGTGAGCGGCATCGGCGACGGTGGCGGCTACACCAATGGTGGCAACGGCGAGATCGTCATCGAGTGGACGACACAGGTCGGCCTGTCGATCAAGAAGACCGCGTCCCCGACCACGTACGTCCCGGGCCAGACCCTCACCTACACCGTCGTGGTGAGCAACGCCGGTCCGGCGCCCGCCGTCAACGCGGCCGTCCGGGACGCCCTGCCGTCGGCGCTGTCCGGTTTCACCTGGACCTGTTCGGCCGGCAGTGCGAGCAGCGGCTGCGGTGACGCGAGCGGCACCGGCAGCATCGACACGACGGCGACGATCGCGGCCGGCGGCAGCGTCACGTACACCGTGACGGGCACCGTCCCGTCCTCCACCACGGGCACGCTCTCGAACACCGCGACGGTGACCCGGCCGAACGCCACGACCGACCCCAACTGCGGCCCGACCTGCTCCAGCACCGTCGACACGCCGGGGCGGGTCACCACCGGGCTGTCGGTGACGAAGACCCCCGACAAGAACCCGTACGTGCCCGGCCGGCCGCTCACCTACACCATCGTGGTGAAGAACGACGGTCCTTCCGACGCCGTCGGCACCTCGGTCGCCGACAAGCTGCCCAACGCGATCCAGACCTTCACCTGGAAGTGCACGGCCTCCAGCGGCAGCAGCTGTGGCGGCACCGCCTCCGGCACCGGCGACATCAACACGACGGTCGACATCCTGGCGGGCGGCCAGGTGACCTACACGCTGACCGGTACGGTGCCGTCGGACGCGAACGGTTCGCTGGACAACCGGGCGACCGTCACCCCGCCGGGCGGCGCCACCGACCCGAACTGCTCGCCGAAGTGCACCAGCACGGCCAACCCCATCCCGCCCGGCAACCAGGCGAACCTGGTGGTCTCCAAGACCCTGCTGACCAGTCCGGTGGTGCCGGGCCAGCAGGTCAAGTGGCAGGTGAAGGTCACCAACAACGGTCCGTCCCGTGCCCGCAACGTCGTCGTCACGGACCAGGTCCCGGCCGGGGTGACCGGGGCCGCCATGGTCAACGACCAGGACGGCGGTTCCTGCGCGATCACCAGCGGCACGGCCACCTGCCCCGCCGTCGAGATCCCGGTGAACGGCACCGCCAGCTGGACCCTGAGCGGCACGCTGTCCTCCGACGCGACCACCACACCGACCAACTCGGCGACCGTCACGGGCGGTCCCGACCCGTCCGCCTCCACGCGCACCGCCGTCGCCTCGCCGACCGCCACGCCCACCCCGCAGGCCAACCTCACCATCTCGAAGACGCTGCTGACCAGCCCTGTTGTGCCGGGCGCACAGATCCAGTGGCAGGTGACGGTCACGAACAACGGGCCTTCGCGGGCGCGGAACGTCGTGGTGACGGACCAAGTGCCCACGGGCGTGAGCAATGCCTCGATGGCGGCCTCGGACGGGACCAACTGCCCGATCAGTAGCGGTGTGGCGACGTGTCCGGCGGTGGAGATCCCGGCCGGGCAGACGATGACCTGGACGCTGAGCGGCACGCTCTCGGCCGACGCGACCGCGACGCCGACGAACGCGGCCGTCGTCACCGGCGGTCCCGACCCGTCCGCCACGGCCCGCACGGCGGTCGCCTCGCCGAGCTCCTCCCCGACGCCACAGGCCAACCTGACCGTCTCCAAGTCGCTGCTGACCAGCCCGGTCGTGCCGGGCGCGCCGATCCAGTGGCGGGTGACGGTGACCAACAACGGCCCGTCGCGGGCGCGCAACGTCGTCGTCACCGACACCGTCCCGACGGGCGTCACCGGCGCAGCGATGAAGGCCGACGCGGACGGCACCGGCTGCCCGATCGGCGGCGGCGTCGCGACCTGCCCGGCGGTGGAGATCCCGGCCGGCTCGTCGGTGAGCTGGACGCTGACCGGGACACTCGATCCGAACGCGACCACGACGCCGGCCAACTCGGTCACCGTGACCGGCGGTCCGGACCCGTCCGCCTCCTCGCGCACGGCCGTCGCCTCGCCGACCGCGACGCCCACCCCGCAGGCCGGCCTCAAGGTCAGCAAGGTCCTGCTGACGAATCCGGTGGTGCCCGGGCAGCAGATCCAGTGGCAGATCAACGTCTTCAACGCCGGCCCGTCCCGGGCCCGGAACGTGGTCGTGACCGACCAGATCCCGGACGGGGTCAACAACGCGACCATGACCGGTCCGGGCGGCACTACCTGTCCGATCAGTGGTGGTGTGGCGACGTGTCCGGTGGTGGAGATCCCTGCCAGCCAGGCGCTGGACTGGACGCTGACCGGCACGCTCTCGGCCGACGCGACCGCCACGCCGACGAACTCGGTGACGGTGACGGGTGGCCCGGATCCGACGGCGTCTTCGCACACGGCGGTGGCTTCGCCGACGTCGTCGCCGACGCCGCAGGCGAGCCTGTCGGTGTCGAAGGTGCTGCTGACGAATCCGGTGGTGCCGGGGCAGCAGATCCAGTGGCAGGTGTCCGTGACGAACAACGGGCCTTCGCGGGCGCGGAACGTCGTGGTGACGGATCAGGTGCCGGCGGGGGTGAACGACGCTTCGATGCGGGCCGACGCGGACGGGGCCGACTGCCCGATCAGCGGTGGCGTCGCGACGTGTCCGGCGGTGGAGATTCCGGCTGGGCAGACGATGACGTGGACGCTGACGGGCACGCTGGCCGCCGACGCCACGGCTACGCCCACCAACTCGGTGACGGTGACGGGTGGCCCTGATCCGACGGCGTCTTCGCACACGGCGGTGGCTTCGCCGTCCAACTCGCCGTCGCCGCAGGCGAATCTGACCGTATCGAAGGTGCTGATCACCAACCCGGTGGTGCCGGGGCAGCAGATCCAGTGGCAGGTGTCGGTCACGAACAACGGTCCTTCGCGGGCGCGGAACGTCGTGGTGACGGACCAGGTACCGGCGGGTGTGAACGGCGCATCGATGACGGCCTCTGACGGCACCGTCTGCCCGATCAGCGGCGGTACGGCGACGTGTCCGGCGGTCGAGATCCCGGCCGGGCAGACGATGACGTGGACGCTCACCGGCACGCTCGACCCGAACGCGACCACCACTCCGGCCAACGGCGTCACCGTCACCGGTGGTCCGGACCCGACCGCCTCCAGCCACACGGCGGTGGCGTCGCCGACCAGCACTCCGACGCCGCAGGCGGGGCTGAGCATCTCCAAGGTGCTGCTGACGAACCCGGTGGTGCCCGGGCAGCAGATCCAGTGGCGGGTGTCCGTGTCGAACAGCGGTCCTTCGCGGGCGCGGAATGTCGTGGTGACGGACCAGGTGCCGGCGGGTGTGAACGGCGCTTCGATGACGGCCTCTGACGGCGCCGACTGCCCGATCAGCGCTGGTACAGCGACGTGTCCGGCGATGGAGATCCCGGCCGGGCAGACGATGACGTGGACGCTGACCGGCACGCTCTCGGCCGACGCGACCGCCACGCCGACGAACACGGCCGTCGTCACCGGCGGGCCCGACCCCTCGGCCACCGCCCGGACCGCCGTCGCCTCGCCGACCTCCTCCCTGATGCCGCAGGCCAACCTCGTCGTCTCCAAGGCGCTGCTCACCGACCCGGTGATCCCCGGCCGGCAGATCCAGTGGCGGGTGACCGTCACCAACAACGGCCCCTCGCGAGCGCGCAACGTCGTCGTCACGGACACCGTACCGACCGGCGTGAACGACCCGAGCATGACCGCCTCCGACGGCACGCCCTGCCCGATCAGCGGCGGCACGGCGACCTGCCCGGCCGTGGAGATCCCGGTGGGCGCTTCCGCGACCTGGACGCTCACCGGCACGCTCGACCCGAATGCCACGACCACCCCGACCAACGGCGTGACGGTGACGGGTGGTCCGGATCCGACGGCGTCTTCACACACGGCGGTGGCCTCGCCGACGTCGTCGCCGACGCCGCAGGCGAGCCTGTCGGTGTCGAAGGTGCTGCTAACCGATCCGGTGGTGCCGGGGCAGCAGATTCAGTGGCGGGTCAGCGTGACGAACAACGGGCCTTCGCGGGCGCGGAACGTCGTGGTGACGGATCAGGTGCCGGCGGGAGTGAACGGCGCTTCGATGGCAGCGTCGGACGGGACTGTCTGTCCGATCAGTGGTGGTGTGGCGACGTGTCCGGCCGTGGAGATCCCGGCCGGGCAGACGATGACGTGGACGCTGACCGGCACGCTCTCGGCCGACGCCACGGCGACGCCGATGAACACGGCCGTGGTGACCGGCGGGCCCGACCCGTCGACCACCGCGCACACCGCCGTCGCGTCGCCGAGTTCGTCGCCCTCGCCTCGGGCGAACCTCACCGTCTCGAAGGTGTTGCTCACCGAGCCGGTGGTGCCGGGGCAGCAGATCCAGTGGCGGGTCAGCGTGACGAACAACGGGCCTTCGCGGGCGCGGAACGTCGTGGTGACGGACCAGGTGCCGGCGGGGGTCAACAACCCGGCGATGGTGGCGGACGCCGATGGGGCCGCCTGTCCGATCGCGAGTGGTACGGCGACGTGTCCGGCTGTGGAGATCCCGGCCGGGCAGACGATGACGTGGACACTGTCTGGCACGCTGGACCCGAACGCGACGGCCACGCCGACGAACTCGGTGACGGTGACGGGTGGTCCTGATCCGGCGGCGTCCTCGCACACTGCGGTGGCTTCGCCATCCAACTCGCCGTCGCAGCAGGCGAATCTGACGGTCTCCAAGGTGCTGCTGACGGATCCGGTGGTGCCGGGGCAGCAGGTGCAGTGGCGGGTCTCGGTCGCGAACAACGGGCCTTCGCGGGCGCGGAACGTCGTGGTGAGTGACCAGGTGCCGGCGGGCGTGAACGATGCCTCGATGCGGGCCGACGCGGGCGGGGCCAACTGCCCAATCAGTGGTGGAGTGGCGACGTGTCCGGCGGTGGAGATTCCGGTCGGGCAGACGATGGCGTGGACGCTGACGGGCACGCTGGCCGCCGACGCCACCGTGACTCCCACCAACTCGGTGACGGTCACGGGCGGTCCTGATCCGACGGCTTCCACGCACACGGCGGTGGCTTCGCCGTCCAACTCGCCCTCGCCGCAGGCGAATCTGACCATCTCCAAGGTGCTGCTGACGAATCCGGTGGTGCCCGGGCAGCAAATCCGGTGGCAGGTGAGCGTCACCAACAACGGGCCCTCCCGTGCCCGGAACGTCGTGGTGATGGATCAGGTGCCGGCGGGGGTGAACGGTGCTTCGATGGCGGCTTCGGATGGGACCGACTGTCCGATCGCCAGTGGTGTGGCGACGTGTCCGGCGGTGGAGATCCCGGCGGGCCAGACGATGACGTGGACGCTGACCGGCACGCTCTCGGCTGACGCGACCGCGACGCCGGCGAACACGGCCGTGGTGACCGGCGGTCCGGACCCGTCGGCCACAGCCCACACGGCCGTCGCTTCGCCGACGTCGTCGCTGACGCCGCAGGCGAGCCTGTCGGTGTCGAAGGTGTTGCTGACGGATCCGGTGGTGCCGGGGCAGCAGGTGCAGTGGCGGGTGTCCGTGACGAACAACGGGCCTTCGCGGGCGCGGAACGTCGTCGTCACTGACCAGGTGCCGGCGGGCGTGAACGATGCCTCGATGCGCGCTGACGCGGACGGGGGCAACTGCCCGATCAGCGGCGGCACGGCGACCTGTCCGGCGGTGGACATTCCGGTCGGGCAGACGTCGACCTGGACGTTGACCGGCACGCTCGCCTCCGATGCCACCGCCACACCGGCAAACTCGGTGACGGTGACGGGTGGTCCGGATCCGACGGCGTCCTCGCACACGGCGGTGGCGTCTCCATCGAACTCGCCGTCGCCGCAGGCAAATCTGACCGTCTCGAAGGTGTTGCTGACGGATCCGGTGGCGCCGGGGCGGCAGGTGCAGTGGCGGGTGACGGTGACGAACAGCGGTCCTTCGCGGGCGCGGAATGTCGTCGTCACCGACCAGGTGCCGGCCGGTGTCCTGGACGCGAGCATGGCGGCGGCGGATGGCACCGCGTGCCCGATCGCGAGTGGTGTGGCGACGTGTCCGGCGGTGGAGATCCCGGCCGGGCAGACGATGACGTGGACGCTGACCGGAACCTTGGACCCGGACGCGACGACCACGCCGGCCAACACGGTGACGGTGACGGGCGGGCCCGACCCGACGGCTTCCACGCACACGGCGGTGGCCTCTCCGTCGAACTCGCCGTCGCCACAGGCGAACCTGAGCGTGTCGAAGGTGTTGCTGACGGATCCGGTGGTGCCGGGGCAGCAGATTCAGTGGCGAGTCAGCGTGACGAACAACGGCCCCTCGCGGGCTCGGAACGTCGTCGTCACCGACCAGGTGCCGGCGGGCGTGAACGGCGCCTCGATGCGGGCGGATGCCGATGGGGCCACCTGTCCGATCAGTGGCGGTACGGCGACGTGTCCGGCCGTGGAGATCCCGGCCGGGCAGACCGTGACGTGGACTCTGTCGGGCACGCTGGCGCAGGATGCCACGGCCACGCCGGCCAACACGGTGACGGTGACGGGCGGGCCCGACCCGACGGCTTCCACGCACACGGCAGTGGCTTCGCCGTCGAACTCGCCGTCGGCGCAGGCGAGTCTGAGCGTATCGAAGGTGCTGGTGACGGATCCGGTGGTGCCCGGGCAGCAGATCCAGTGGCGGGTGTCCGTGACGAACAACGGGCCCTCGCGGGCGCGGAACGTCGTGGTCACCGACCGCGTCCCGGACGGTGTCAGTGGTCCGAGCATGACCTCCGACGACGGGACCGTCTGCCCGGTCACGGGTGGGACGGCGACCTGTCCGGCGGTCGAACTCGCCGTCGGTGAGACGCGGACGTACACGTTGAGCGGCACGCTCATGCAGGACGCGACCGTGACGCCGACGAACACGGCGGTGGTGACGGGCGGTCCCGACCCGAGCGTGACCGCGCACACGGCGGTGGCCTCGCCGACGAGTTCGCCCACGGCACGGGCGCACCTGACGGTGGCCAAGGTGCTGCTGACCAACCCGGTCATCCCGGGGGAGAAGATCCAGTGGCGGGTCTCCGTGACCAACAACGGGCCCTCCCGGGCGCGCAACGTCGTCGTCACCGACCGGATCCCGGACGGGGTGAACGACGCCGTGCTCCAGTCGGACGCCGACGCGAGCACGTGCCCGGTCACGGGTGGGACGGCGACCTGCGCGGCCATCGAGCTGGAGGTCGGCCAGACGGCCTCGTACACGCTGACCGGGACGCTGGCGCCGGACGCGACGGTCACGCCGACGAACACGGCGGTGGTGACGGGTGGTCCCGACCCGAGCGCGACCGCGCACACGGCGGTGGCCTCGCCCTCCAACTCGCCCACGCCGCAGGCGAACCTGAGCATCGCCAAGGTGCTGCTCACCAACCCGGTGGTGCCCGGGCAGCAGATCCAGTGGCGGGTGACGGTGACCAACCGGGGTCCGTCCCGGGCCCGGAACGTGGTCGTCACCGACACGGTCCCGGCGATGGTGAACGGTCCGGCCATGACCTCGGACGCCGACGGCTCGGCCTGCCCGATCACCGGCGGCACGGCGACCTGCCCGGCCGTCGAGATCCCGGTCGGCGGCACCGTCTCGTACACCCTCACCGGAACGCTCGACCCGGCCGCCACCAGCACCCCGGTCAACGTCGCGACCGTCACCGGCGGGCCCGACCCGACGGCCACGGCGCACACCGCGACGGCGCAGGCCAGCGAGACGGTCGAGCCGCGGGCGCGCCTGTCGGTGTCGAAGGTGTTGGTGACCGACCCGGTGGTGCCGGGGCAGCCGATCGCCTGGCGGATCAGCGTCACCAACAACGGGCCGAGCCAGGCCCGGAACGTGGTGGTGAGCGACCGGATCCCGGACGGTGTCGTCGGCGCCTCGCTCTCGCCGGACGCGACGCAGACGGCCTGCCCGGTCACTGGCGGCGTGGCGACCTGCCCGGGGGTCGAGGTTCCCGTCGGCCAGACCGTCACTTACACGCTCTCGGGCACGCTGGCCCAGGACGCGACCACCGTGCCCGGCAACACGGCCGTGGTGACGGGCGGCCCGGACCCGAGCACGTCTGCCCACACGGCGGTGGCCAGCCCGACCGGCACGCCGTCGCCGCAGGCACGGCTCTCGGTGTCGAAGGTGCTGGTGACGGACCCGGTCGTGCCGGGGCAGACGGTCCAGTGGCGGGTGTCGGTGACAAACAACGGGCCGTCCCGCGCGCGGAACGTCGTGGTCACGGACCGGGTCCCGGGCGGGGTGTCCGGCGCCATGATGGTCTCGGACGAGGACGGTACGGCGTGCCCGATCGCGAGCGGCGTCGCGACCTGTCCGGCGATCGAGCTGGAGGTCGGGCAGACGGCGTCGTACACGCTGAGCGGGACGTTGGACGCGAATGCGACGGTGGCGCCGACGAACTCGGTGACGGTCACGGGTGGTCCGGATCCGACGGCTTCCTCGCACACGGCGGTGGCTTCGCCGTCCAACTCGCCTTCGCCGCAGGCGAATCTGGTGGTCGCCAAGGTGTTGGTGACGAATCCGGTGGTGCCGGGGCAGCAGATCGAGTGGCGGGTGTCGGTGACGAACAATGGGCCTTCGCGGGCGCGGAATGTCGTAGTGACGGATCGGGTGCCGGCGGGGGTGAACGGTGCTTCGATGGCGGCTTCGGATGGGACTGTCTGTCCGATCGCGAGTGGTGTGGCGACGTGTCCGGCGGTGGAGATTCCGGCTGGGCAGACGATGACGTGGACGCTGACCGGCACGTTGGACGCGAATGCGACGGTGGCGCCGACGAACTCGGTGACCGTCACGGGCGGGCCCGACCCGAGCACCTCGGTGCACGCCGCCACCGCGTCCCCGAGCGGCAGCCCCGAGCCGCAGGCGAGCCTGCTGGTGTCGAAGGTGCTGGCGACGGACGTGGTGGTGGCCGGGCAGCAGATCCAGTGGCGGGTGACGGTGATCAACAACGGACCCTCGCGGGCCCGGAACGTGGTCGTGACCGACAA
Organism: Kitasatospora sp. NPDC093558; assembly: GCF_040683475.1. Classification (NCBI taxonomy): domain Bacteria; kingdom Bacillati; phylum Actinomycetota; class Actinomycetes; order Kitasatosporales; family Streptomycetaceae; genus Kitasatospora; species Kitasatospora sp. NPDC093558. Next base: position 14,763 of record NZ_JBFBDY010000119.1, read on the forward strand.
GGTCCCGGACGGCGTGCTGAACGCGTCGATGACCGCCCAGGACGGCACAGTGTGCCCGATCGCGAGTGGTGTGGCGACGTGTCCGGCGGTGGAGATCCCGGTCGGTGTGATGCTGACCTGGACCCTGACCGGGACGCTCGACCCCGCCGCCACCGTGACACCGGCCAACACCGCGGTCGTCACGGGCGGTCCTGACCCGAGCACGACCGCGCACACGGCGGTGGCCAGCCCCATCGTTGGGCCGGTGCTGGACGCGCGCCTGTCGGTCTCCAAGGTGATGCTCACCGACCCGGTGGTGCCCGGGCAGCAGATCCAGTGGCTGGTGTCCGTCACCAACCACGGGCCGTCCGTCGCCCGTGACGTGGTCGTGAGCGACCGGGTGCCCGCCGGGGTGTCGAACGCCTCGATGACGGCCGACGACGGCACCGTGTGCCCGATCGCGGGCGGCACGGCGACCTGCCCGGCCGTGGGGATCGCCGTCGACGCGACCCGGACGTGGGTCCTGACCGGCACGCTGGACGCCGGGGCGACCGTCACGCCGGCCAACACGGCGACCGTGACGGGCGGGCCCGACCCGGGCACGCCGACGCACACGGCGGTCGCGTCGCCGTCGGCCTCGCCCTCGGCGCAGGCGCGGCTGAGCGTGGCGAAGGTGCTCGTCACCAACCCGGTCGTGGCCGGGGCGCCGATCGAGTGGCGCGTGACCGTCACCAACCACGGGCCCTCCGTGGCGCGGGGCGTGGTGGTCACGGACACGGTGCCGGCGGGTGTGACCGGTGCGGCGATGACCGGGCCGGGCGGCGCCGGCTGCCCGATCTCGGGCGGCACGGCGACCTGTCCCGCGGTGGAGATCCCGGTCGGCACGACGCTGACCTGGACGTTGACGGGCACGCTCGACCCGGCCGCGACCGTCACACCGGGCAACACCGTCGTCGTGACGGGCGGCCCCGACCCGACGGCGACCGCCCACACGGCGGTGGCCTCGCCCACGGGCCCGCCCTCGCCGGAGGCGCGACTGACCGTCGCCAAGGTGCTGCTGACCTCCCCGGTCGTCGCCGGGCAGCAGATCCGGTGGCGGGTCACCGTGACCAACGACGGGCCCTCGCTGGCGCGGAACGTGGTCGTGACCGACCGGGTGCCCGACGGGGTGAACGGGGCCTCGATGACGGCCGACGCCGACGGCACGCCGTGCCCGGTCGCGGACGGGGTGGCGACCTGCCCGGCCGTCGACGTCCCGGTCGGTGCGACGGCGTCCTGGACGCTGACCGGCACGCTGGACCCGAACGCCAAGGCCGTCCCGGTCAACACCGTGGTGGTGACGGGCGGGCCCGACCCGACGGCGACGGCGCACACGGCGGTGGCGACCCCGACCGAGCCGATCACCGTGAAGCACGACCTGCTCCTCACCAAGCACGCGAGCCCGGCCGACCCGAAGGCCGGTGACACCGTCACGTACACCGTCACCGCGACGAACCGGGCCAGTGGCACGTACTTCGGCGCCGTCGTCACCGACGACCTGTCCGGGGTGCTGGACGGCGCCGGCTACGACGGCAACGCCCATGCCAGCAGCGGGCGGACGGCCTACTCCGCGCCGCGGCTGACGTGGTCGCTGGACGTCCGGCCGGGTGCGACGGAGACGCTCACGTACACCGTCACCGTGAAGCCGGGCGCGGGCGGCCAGACGCTCGTCAACCGGCTGAGCGCGGCCGGCTCCAACTGCTCCGGCGACGGCGCGCGGCGGGCGGTGAGCGGGAACTGCTCG
>NZ_JBFBDY010000120.1:0-16516 GCF_040683475.1 Kitasatospora sp. NPDC093558
GGCCAGAGCATGGGCCTCTGGAACATCTTCGTCACGCACACCCTGAGGCAGACCGGCCCCGGCTACTACGTCCTCGCGGACGGCCACCCCGGGCGAGGTGCGGGCGCTGCTCACCGCCGTCCGGACGCTCAACCTGTGGCGCCCGCCGACCGACGTGTTCCAGCCCCGGCTGGACTACCAGATGGAGATCGCCCGCTACCACTCGGTCGGCCAGCTGACCGACCGCGACGCCGGCGACCTGCGCGGCCTGCTGCACGGCCTCGGCCACACCCCGCTCCAGCTCTGCCACGGCGACGCCCTGCTCAGCAACATGCTGCTGGCGCCGTCCGGCCCGGTGCTGGTCGACTGGGAGCAGGCGGGCTGGTACCTGCCCGGCTACGACCTGGCGGTGCTGTGGAGCGTCCTGTCCGGCGACACCGCGGCGCGCCGTCAGATCAGCCAACTCGCGCAGAGCGGCGGCACGATGGCCAGGGACGCGTTCCTGATCAACCTGGTGCTGGTGCTGATGCGGGAGATCCGGCTCTACGACGTCCCGGGCGCGGGCGAGGAGCAGCGGATCATGATCCGCCGGCTCTACGACGACGCCGCGCTGGCCCGCCGGGCCGTCCGGGCCGCCGTGGGAACCCGCTGAACGATCAATTCCGGCCAGGTTGTCGGCCAGGTTGTCGGTCGCGTTCGCGGCCAGGCTGTCGGCCGGGCTGGCGGCCAGGTTCGCGGGCCTGGGTCCCGGCCGGATCGGCAGCCGGGTGCACCCGGCGCCGGAGGAGACCGGACGGCAGACCGCTACGGCCGGGCGCCGCGCTCCAGGGCGGCCCGGCCGGCGGCCTCCAGGACGGCCTCCTCGGGCGCCAGATGCACCCGGCTGCTGAGCACGTCCCGCAGGTAGCGCTCCAGCGGGTGACGTCGGCTCAGCCCCGGGTTGCCGGTCAGCGCGACGGCCTGCTGGACGGCGGCCGTCGCCGCCCGGGTCGCCAGCAGGTGGGCGGGACCGGTCCGGTCGACGGCCTCCCGCTCGCCCCGGTCCACCCGCGCGGCCAGCCCCTCGACCAGTTCCTCGGCTCCGATCAGCTGGGCCTCGATCTCGCCGAGCGCGCAGCGGTAGCGCGGCAGGATCCCGAGCGGCTCGGTCAGATTGGCCGGAGTCCGCTGGCTGAGGAACCGGACCAGCCAGCCCTGGGCCGCCCGCGCCACCCCGACCGCGACCGCGGAGAGGGCCAGATCGTGCCAGGCGCGGGCGAGTTCGGCCTCCGTGGCCCGCCCTGCCGCCGTCCGCTCCTCCGCGCCCGTCCCTTCCCCGGGACCACGCGGGCGCGTGAGCCCCAGTGCGAGCTCGGCGGGCACCCGGACCGCGTCCAGCACCACGTCGTGGCTGGCACTGGCCCGCAGACCGAGCTGGTCCCAGGTCGGATCGATCTCGAGACCTTCGCTCTCGCCGCGGACCAGGAACGTGCCGATGCGCGGCTCCGCTTCGTCCGTCCGCGCCGTCACCGCCATCCAGGCCAGCGCCTCGGCCCCGGTGCAGAACGTCTTGCGGCCGGTGAGCCGCCAGCCGTCCCGGTCCCGCCGGGCCATCGTCTCCGGCAACGCCCCCGGACGGCCGCCGGGCTCCGCGCGCAGCGTGTTGACCAGGGCGGGACCGCGCCGGGACTCCGTCAGCAGCCGCCGGTAACCGGCCGCCGGCCACAGCGCCCGGCGCGCCTGCTCGGCGTGCTGGAGCAGCGTGAACGCGGTCACGACGGCCACCGAGGCGTCCCCGCGCCCGAGTTGGGACAGCACCTGGACGGTGTCCGCGAGTGTGCCGCCCGGACCGCCGTACCGCTGCGCCACGGTGAGGGTGAGCAGCCCGGCCTCGTGCACCGCCTCGATGCCCTGGTAGGGGAAGGTCGCGTCCCGGTCGTGCTCCTCGGCGCGGGCGGCGAGCAGGTCAACCACCCTGGGCAGGCCCGCGAGGGCGGCGGCGACGGGCGACGGGTCGGCGGCGGTCGTGGTCATGGTGCGGGTGCCTCCGGGCGGCAGCAGGGGCTCGGCAACTGCGGGCGGCCCGCCGGGCGGGCTCGGCCGGCGGGTCGGCGGCCCGAAGGTCGGGGCCCGGCTCAGTGCGGGGTCCGCCCCCGGATCGGCACCGGCCGCTCGGCCGGGCGCGCTCCGCCGTTCAGCAGCCCGGACACGCCGCGCTGGCGGTGCGCCGCAGGTCCAGATAGCTGCGGCGGGTCAGCAGCGGGAGACGGCACGACATGTCCGCGACTGTACGAACCGATGATCGAAACCGTCAAGCAGCGGCCCCGGGGGCCGGGCGGCCGACCGGCGCCGGACGTATATCGGGCGGGCAGCGGACGTGCAGCGGACGGACGCCGGGTGGACGGCGGACGGGCAGTGGACGAACGACAGCCGAACGGCGGTTTTCAGCCCTGCTGGAACATGTCCGCGGGGAGCGGCTTCAGCAGCTGGTACAGGTCGTCCGAAATCGGCCGGTCCCAGGAGGCGATGGTGACCTGGACGCCGTCGCTGCGGCCGAACTGGGCGCAGAACACGCGCTCCTCGCTGACCTTGACCTTCTTCACGATCAGGAGGTCGTCCCCGAGCATGACCGGGAAGTCCTCGGCCGAGACGAAGTCGACCGGCTCGTCGTTCTCCAGCGCCGCGAGCAGCTGCCGCACCTCGAAGGGCACGCTGTCGCCGGTCTCCCGGGCGGGCGAGCCCTCCGGGAGGTTGCCGATGAACATCGCCGGGCCTCTGCCGCCGAACAGGTCGTAGCGCAGGAAAATCCCCTGGCAGGAGCCGTCCGGGCCGGTCATCATGGCCGCACCGAAGTCGCCGGGCCAGTCGCCCGGGTCCATCGCGAGCACGTCGAAGTCCGGGCCGGCGGGCTGTCCGGAGCGACGGCGGAGAAAAGACATGGGAACATCGTACGTGTCCGGCACACCGCGCTCGCGGGGTGGGTGGGGCACCGGCGGGAGATCCACGCTCAGAGACCAATGTTGACTCTGAGCAACCGTCCGGGCTACGTTCGGTTCAGCACGACAGCCGTTCTGGGTTTCACCCTCCGGGGGGACGGCACGTCGCAACGCGGCCCTACACGCGTATCCCTCACTGTGCACATCGTCGTGCCGATCCGCCGAGCACCCAGCTTCGTCGTCGCACACAGCACAGCCACAAGCCAACAGTTCCGTGCAGTTCATGCAGTTCATGTAGTTCCGTGCAAACACAAGAGCCAGATCCGCGGGGCCCCGGCCCGTCGCTCCCGTGGATCTGCTCGGGACGCCGCCGCGTGGGGGCGTGCGGGTCCCGAGCACAAGGTGCCGCGGTCCGAGTCGCTCTCGGATCCGGCGCCAGCCTCCCGGCGACTGCCGGCCCCTCGTGGGCCGGGACCGGCCGACGCACCCCGGTGCGCAGGGGACTACTGGGAGGATGGCCTGGCAATGCTGCCGGGCCGCACAGCAGGCGCCGTGTCTGGCCGCGTGGGGGCGGTGGGCACGGCGTCTGCCTGTGCTCATACTCTGAGCTGCGTTTGTCTAACAGTCAACAGAAATTCTGACGAGGCACGATCAATAGATCATCAGTTGTGATGATCGTTACCGAAATCGGCCCGTGACGGCGGCGGTGGCGGCGTCCGTGGCGCCCCGGCCGACGGTCCGGCCGACGGCCCGCTCGCGGGGTGGCCGAGAGAGCCTGGGAAGGGCCTGGAAGGGCCAGGAAGGGCCGGGAACGCCCGTGGGGCGAACCCCGGCTCCCGGGGCCGCCCCACGACTCCTCCCTCGCCCTCCCGGGCTCGGGCGACGACTCAGGTGAGGTCGAACTCGCCGTCCCGCGCGCCGAGCACGAAGGCCCGCCACTCGCCCGGCGTGAACACCAGCACCGGCCCGTCCTCCTGACGGCCGTCCCGCATCCCGATGTACCCGTCCACGAACGCGATCTGGACGTCCCCGACCCCCTGGCTGCTGCACAGCCACGTCGCGCCGGTGAAGTCCACCTTGGGCTTCCCGCTGGGCGCCAGTTCGGGCCCGGCCCCGGCTCCCTGGGCGCCGGCCGTCTCCACGTCAATCCCGCTGTTCGATGCCACTGTTCGGTCTCCTCCCGACGGCTTTCCCGGCCAGCCTAGCCACACCCGCCCGCCCCGGTCAGCGGGTTGACGAGGTCTCCACCCGGCCAGGGACGGGCGGCGCCCGGCGGGCGGTCGAGCGTGTCCGCCCGGCGGGGCCGCGGGCAGCTGGGAGAGTGAGGACGATCCCCGGACCGACCACAGATCCCACACCGCAGATCCCAGGCCACACATCCCGATCCCACACCGCAGATCCCACACCGCAGTTCCCAGACCGCAGACCCCAGATCCCAGATCACAGACCCCCGCAGGGAGCAGCCGATGAGCAGCCGGGACGGCACCCGCGCCGATGTCATCCCCATCTCCGACGCCCCCTCGGCCCACCCCCCGGCGCCCCGAACCCCGCCCTCGGGCGCCCCGCTGCCCCGGCCGACCCCCGGGCGGCCACCCGCGCACGGCCGGGTCGGCATCGTCCTGGTGTCGCACAGCCAGGAACTGGCCACCGCCGTCCGCGCCCTGGCGCTCGCGCTGACCGGATCCGACTCCCCCGCCCCCGTCGCCGCCACCGGGGGCGACCCGGCCGCCGGTCCCGGCATCAGCGCCGTCCTGGTCGCCGCCGCCACCCGCCGGGTCGACCAGGGCCACGGCGTGGTCGTGCTGGCCGACCTGGGCAGCGCGGTCTCGACCGTCCGGGCCCTGCTCGCCGACGCCGACGAGCACGGCCTCCCGTTCCCGGTCCGCTTCGCCGACGCCCCGTTCGTCGAGGGCACCGTCGCCGCCGTCGCGACCGCCACCGCGGGCGGCGACCTCGCCGCCGTCCTGGACGCGGCCGAGGAGGCCTACCGCCAGCACAAGGGCTGAGGTTTTGGCGCAAACCGATCGGTGGACGGACCGGGCCCGCCGGTCCGCGTCGACCGGACGCCGGGCGTCGACCGGGCGGGGACCGTCAGGGGCGCTCCTTGCCCTCCCACGAGAACACCGCAGGACCGTCGCACTCCAGTGCGTGCCGCAGCCGCTCGTGTTCGAGCTCGATCATCGGCGGCAGCCCGTCCAGCGCGAACCAGCCGACCTCCAGCGACTCGTCGTCGTTCACCCGCGCCTCGCCGCCGATCGCGCGGCAGCGGAAGGTCAGCACCAGGTACTGCGTCACGTCGCCGTTCGGGTACGTCACCGGCTCCGTGACGGAGACCGAGGCGAGCAGCTCGGGCACCGCCACCACGCCCGTCTCCTCCAGGACCTCGCGCACCACGCCGTCGGCCGGCTCCTCCCCGGGGTCGAGGATGCCGCCCACCACCGCCCACCGCCCGTCGTCGGACCGCCTGGCGAGCAGCACCCGGTCGCGGTCGTCCAGCACGACACCGGCGACGGCACTCAGCCAGAGCGGGCGGTTGCCCACCACGGAACGGAGCTCGGCGAGAAACTGAGGAATGGCCATGAGCCGCAGCCTACCCAGCCGCCCAGGCGAACCGATTCAGCGGACGGACCGTACGGGACCGTCCGACGAACCGTCCGCCGTCCCCTTCGAGGCGCCGTCCGCCGTCCCGTCCGCCGGGCACAGCAGTGCCTTGACCGTCAGGCCGAGGATGCGCAGGTCGAGCCCGAGCGAGCGGTGCTCGACGTACCAGAGGTCCAGCTCCGCCCACTCCGGGCGGCTCAGCCGGGCGGACGGTCCGCGGGCCTGCAGCTGCGCCCAGCCGGTGAGGCCCGGCCGCACGGCCAGCCGGGCGCGCTCGCGGCGGTCGTAGCCGACCACCTGCTCCGGGTGCGCGGGCCGGGGTCCGATCACCCCCATCTCGCCGCGGGCGACGTTCCACAGCCGGGGCAGCTCGTCCAGGCCCGTCCGGCGCAGCAGTTCCCCGATCCGTCCCCGCCGGTCCGTCCGGAAGCGCAGGACGTGGAACACGCGGCCGTGCCGGCCGGCCCTGGGCTGGCGCAGAAGCACCGGCCCGTCGGCCGCCCAGCGCAGCAGCACGGCGATCACCAGCCCCAGCGGCACCGCGACGATCCCGGCCAGGGCCGCCACCGCGAGGTCGCCCCCGCGCTTCATGATCCCGGCGCTTGTCTGGCGGGATCCGACCCACCGGTCCCGGCGCTGCCGCTCATCGCAACCCCTCCAAGAGAACGCATTCACCGTAAGGGGAGGTTTGAAGGCGTCGCCCGGGAATGGTGAAAGAAGTGGGGAACGCTTTACCGAACCAGCCGAAATCCGGCCGCTTCGGCTGCTTTTGCCGAGTTCGCCGAGTTTGCCGACTTCGCGGACTGCACCGGGCGCACGGAGTTCCGCGAGTTCAGTGCGTGTCGTGGCGTTCGCGTTCGGTGTTCACGCTCGGTGCGCGGGATCGGCGTTCGGGATCAGCGCTCGGGCTCGGCGTTCGAGTGAGGGACCGGGCTCGGTGCTCAGGACCGGCGTACCGGCGCCGTGGTCACGCAGCGTGTTCACGCGCTGCGATCGGGCGCGGCGCTTCAGAGCGCGGCGCGGCGGCGGTCGCGCAGCAGGCCGAACACGATCCGCCCGAGCAGCAGGACCCCCGCCGCCAGGCACCCGGCAACGGCCATCGCCCAGGCAGGACCGCCGCTGTCCGGCACGATCACCGCGACGACGATCCCCAGCGCCAGGCAGGCCAGACCCACCACGGCGAGCGGAATCTGGTGAGTCACCAGGGCGCCGCCACTCCACGCGCGGGCCATCCGGGTCGCGCCGTGCAGGTGGAAGGGATCACGGTCCGCATCTGCCATGAGCCCAAGGTACCCCGGCCCGGCGCCCGAAGCAGCCCGCGCGCGGTGATGCCCCCGGCACCCAGCGCGACCCTTCACTCCTGCCGTGAGCATGCAATTCACCTCCACATTCGGTCCACGAAAAATCCTCGTCCACCCAGCACAACCATCCGCCGGGGGCGAGGGTCTCCCACTACATTGAGCGATCCAGGAGCCGTCCGCGGTGCGGGTGTTCGTCCCCCCGCCACGGACCGGAATACCCAGGGGGCGGAGCCGCCGCCCACTGGGGTCGGAGGCCGGGCTCCGTCCTCCGACGGTACCGCCACGCCGCTCGGCGACCGAGGGGGAACCGTGCCGCATTCCCAGCCCACCACGTCGATGTCCGCCATGCCGATGTCCGTCGTGCCGATGTCCGCTTCACCGCTGTCCGTTTCGTCCTTGTCATCCGTGTCGTCCGTGTCATCCGTGTCGTCCAGACCCGTTTCGTCACTGTCCGGCTCGCCATGGCTCGTTTCGTCGCGATCCGGCTCATTGATGTCCGTTTCGTCCGTGTCCACCACGGCCTTCACCTCCGCACCCGGCGTGCGTGCGGTGGCACCGTTCGTCGGCTGCCAGGGCGAGCCGCACGGCGGGTGGGACCTCGGCACTCCGACGGGGGCCGGGCGCCGCAACGAGCGCGTCGACTGGCTGCGGTTCGCCCCCGTCCAGCCGGTCTTCCGGGCTCGCGCCGCCCAGCGGCTCGCCGTCCTCGCCTACCACGGCGTCACCGACCCCGCGTCGTTCGGCGCCCAGCTCGACCGGCTGCGAAGACTCGCCACCCCCGTCTCCCTCGCCGCCGTCCTCCAGGCCGTCACCGAGCAGCGGCCGCTGCCGCCGCGCAGCGTGCTGGTGACGTTCGACGACGCCGACCGCAGCGTCCTCACCCACGCGCTGCCGGCCCTCGACGCCCGCGGCATCCCGGCCGCCGCGTTCGTCATCTCCGAGCTCATCGGCACCGAGCGGCCGTTCTGGTGGCACGAGGCCGACTTCCTCGCCCGGCACGGCGGCCGTGCCCGCTCCCTCGACTGCGGACACCCCTCCCAGCTGCTCCCCCGGCTCAAGGCCATGCCCGACCCGGACCGCCGCCGCAGCCTGCACGAGCTGCGGGTGAGCGCCGACCGCCGCCCGCCCAGCCAGGAACAGCTCACCCCGGCCGACCTGCGGGACCTGCGCGACGGCGGCATCGCGATCGGCAACCACACCCAGGGGCACCCGTGCTTCGGCCGCTGCGACGACGACACCGTCCGCGCCGAGATCTCGGGCGCCCACGAGGCCCTCACCCAGTGGCTCGGCGAACCCCCCATCGCCTTCGCCTACCCCGACGGCGGCCACGACCCCCGCGCCGAAACCGTCCTGCAGGAGCTCGGCTACCGGCTCGGCTTCCTCTCCGACCACCGCCTCGGACCCCGGATCCCCTCCCACCCGCTCCAGATCAGCCGCCTCCAGGTCGACTCCACGACCAGCACCCGCCAGTTCGACACGATCCTCTCCGGCCTGGAACCCGCCTACCGCCGCTGGCGCCGCCGCCCGGTCGGGTAGGGGGCGGGTACACGCACAGGCCGGGAAAGCCGACGGGCGCCGCGTGGAAAGTCGACTCGATCGACTTCCCACGCGGCGCCCGTCGCCGGTTGGGGGGCCGGGTGGGTGCGCGCTGGTGGAGGTGCAGAGCCCGAGGACCGGGACCGGCGGCAGGAGCGGCGGCCTTGGGGGAGCATCGCCGTGCCAGCCCGGTCAGCAACGCGGCGCGGCCGGAGGTACACGGCCGGGGTCCGGGCCAGCAGCGTACGGGACCCAGCCGCGGGGAGCGCCGGCCATGGAGGAGCGTCGCCGCGCCAGCCCGGGTCGGCGACGCTCGACATACACCGACGGGGCGAGCGGCTCAGCGCAGAGAACGGCAGTCGGCAGAAGCGCAGACTCGAGCAGGAAGAACGGCCGTCATCCTCGCCCCGACGCGTCGAGCGCCGACGGCTTGGGCCCCGGCCACGGCGCCGGGCCGGAGCGACACCGCCAAGGACAGGGCTACCAGCGTGCCGGGATCGGCGCAGAGAGCGGCCGCCGGCAGGAGCACGGCAGGGACGCTGGCACGGAGAGCCGCCGTCGTCCCCGCCCCGACCTGTCGGCTCGGGCCCCGGTAGGACGCGCAGCCGGGGCCACCAGCGTGCCCAACGCGGCGGGGACGCCCATGCGGAAGACCACAACCGTGCCGGTTCGCCACACCCGTCAGCGGTTCGAGCCCTGACTGAGCCACACGGCCGGGGTCGGGCCGCGAGGTTGCGGACTCGGCGCAGGGCGCGGCGGCCGGCGACAGCCCGACAGGGACACCCGGGCGGAGAACCGTCGTCGTGCCCGCTGCCAGCGCGGCACCCGTCGGCGACGCGGGCACTACCTGAGCCACACCGCCCGGTTCAGGGCCACCAACCTGCGGGACTCGGCGGCGGGCGACAGCGCGGCACGGACACCGGCACGTAGAACCGTCATCGTGCCCGCTGCCGGCGTGGGGTCCCTCGGCGGCTCGGACCCGTCGAGGGGACGCACGCCGGAGCTACACCGCCAGGGGGCGGGACTTGGCGTAGGGGACGGCGGTTGGCGGGAACGCCGTCGTGCCGGCTCCAGCGCCGGGTGGGTGCGCGCTGGTGGAGGTGCAGCGCGACGGTCCGGGCCGCCAGCGTGTGCGACTCGGCGTAGGGAGCGGCGGCCTACCGGGACGCCCCCCGCTATGCGCAAGCTGCGGCTACACCGCCAGCGTCGGGGCCACCAGGGCGCGGGACTCGGCGTAGAGCGCGGCGGCCGGCGGCAGCGATGCGGGGACGCCGGCGTGGAGGACCGTCGTCGTGGCCGTTCCGGTGCGGCTCGGGTCGGCGACGCGGCGCAGTGCCTGGGCGGCGACCGCCTCGGCGGAGCCGTGGAAGACGAGGTCGGGGGCGGCCGTGAGTGCGACGGCGGCGCGGATGCGGTCGGCGACCAGCTCGTAGTGGGTGCAGCCGAGGACGAGTGCGGACGTGCCGGCGGGCGTCCGGGCCGCGGCGTCGGCGATCGCCGCGGTGATCGCGGCGTCGTCGCCGTGCTCGACCGCGTCGGCGAGCCCCGGGCAGGCGACCTCCGTCACGTCCGCGCTGCCGCCGAAGTCGCGGATCAGTCCGCGCTGGTAGGCGCTGCCGGTGGTGACCGGGGTGGCCCAGATGGCGACCGGCCCGCCGAGCACCGCCGCGGGCTTGATGGCGGGGACGGTGCCGATGACGGGCAGCGCCGGTTCGAGCTCGGCCCGGAGGGCGGCGAGCGCGTGGACGGAGGCGGTGTTGCACGCGACCACGAGCGCGTCGGGTTCGAGCGCGGCCGCGGCCCGGGCGCAGCCGAGCGCGAGATCGGTGATCTCCTCGGGCGTGCGCGGGCCCCACGGCATCGACGCGGGGTCGGAGGAGAGCACCAGGTCGACGTCCGGGCGCAGCTTGCGCAGCGCGGCGGCGGCGGCCAGCAGGCCGATTCCGGAGTCCATCAGTGCGATCTTCACGGGGCAAGACTCTAGTCGATCCGCCCCTGCGGGCCCCTTCTGCGGCAGACTGCCGGAGTGACCGTCCTGCTGTGGATCGCCGCGTCCTCCCTGCTGGTCTGGCTCTGGCTGGCGTGCTGCCACGGGTCGTTCTGGCGCACCGACGTGCGGCTCCCGCCACGCCGGCCGCCGGTGCGCTGGCCGCAGGCGGCGATCGTGGTGCCGGCCCGGGACGAGGCGCAGGTGCTGCCGTTGAGCCTGCCGACGCTGCTGGCGCAGAAGTACCCGGGCCGGGCCCGGGTGATCCTGGTGGACGACCACAGTTCGGACGGCACCGGAGCGCTGGCCGCGGAGCTGCGGACGATGGACGGCCTGGAGCTGACCGTCACCACCCCTCCCCCGCTGCCACCGGGCTGGACGGGCAAGCTGTGGGCGCTGCGGCACGGCGTGGAACTGGCCGGACCGGACGCGGAGTACCTGCTGCTGACGGACGCGGACATCGCCCACGGCCCCGACTCGCTCGCCGAACTGGTGGCCGCGGCAGAGAGCAACGGGCTGGACCTCGTGTCCCAGATGGCCCGGCTGCGGGTGCAGACCTGCTGGGAGCGCCTCATCGTGCCCGCGTTCGTGTACTTCTTCGCCCAGCTGTACCCGTTCCGCCGGAGCAACCGCCCGGGCGGGCGGACGGCCGCCGCGGCGGGCGGCTGCTCGCTGGTGCGGCGGGAGGCGCTGGAACGGGCGGGCGGAGTGGCCGCGATCCGGGGCGCGGTGATCGACGACGTGTCGCTGGCCCGCGCGGTCAAGGCGTCGGGCGGGCGGACCTGGCTCGGCCTCGCCGGGGAGGTGGACAGCGTCCGGCCGTACCCGCAGCTGGAGCAGCTGTGGCGGATGGTGTCGCGCAGCGCGTACGCCCAGCTGCGGCACTCGCCGCTGCTCCTGCTCGGGACGGTGCTCGGGCTCTGCCTGGTGTACCTGGTCCCGCCGGTGGCGACGGTGGCCGGACTGGTCGCGGGGGCTCCGGCGGTCGCGGTGGCGGGCGGGGCGGCTTGGGCGCTGATGGCCGGCACGTACCTGCCGATGGTCCGGTACTACGGGCAGCCCGCTCCGGCCGTGCTGCTGCTCCCGTTCACGGCGGCGATGTACCTGCTGATGACGGTGGACTCGGCCGTCCAGCACTGGCGGGGGCGGGGAGCGGCCTGGAAGGGGCGGACGTACTCGCAGCAGGCCTGACGGCTGGGCTTGCGGTATTCGGTTCCGGATTGAGCTCCGGATTCGGCTCTGGTGAGCGGCCCCTGCGCGATTACGAGCCCGATTCCGAGCGCGACCGGCCGCCGCGGATCCATACTGCTCGGATGGACCGTCAACGGCTCTCCCGTCTCGCCCATGCCCGCCACCCGATCGCGGCACCGCTCGCGGACGAGTCGGTGGCCCGCCTGCTGGAGCGCGCCACCGGGCACGCCGAAGCCGGCCGGCTGCTGGACCTCGGCTGCGGGGAGGGCGCCTGGCTGGTCCGCGCGCTGGCCGCGCGGCCGCAGTGGCGGGCGGTCGGGGTGGACCTCGACCCGGACGCGCTGACCCGGGCCCGGGAGACGGCGACCGCGCTGGGCGTGGTACGCCGGATCGGCCTCCACCACGTCGACGTAAGGGAGTTCGCCTCCGCCGAGCCGTTCGACCTGGTCCTCGTCGTCGGCGCGACGCACGCCTTCGGCGGACTGCTGCCGACCCTGGCCGCCGTCCGTGAACAACTGGCTCCGGGCGGACGGGTGTTGATCGGCGAGGGCTTCTGGGAACGCGAGCCGTCCCAGGCCGCACTGGAGGGGCTCGGCGCGAACCGGGACGACTACGCGGACCTGGCCACCACCACCGACCGGCTGACGACGAACGGCTGGACGCCGGTCGACGGCCACGTCAGCAGCCAACAGGAGTGGGACGCCTACGAGTTCGACTGGACGGGCACGCTCGCGGAGTGGGCGCTCGACCACCCGGACGACCCCGACGCCACCGCTGTTCGCGAGGCCGCCGACCGGCACCGCACGGAATGGCTGCACGGTTACCGGGGCACGCTCGGGTTCGTCACGTACCTGCTGCGACGTGACTGAACTCTCCTGCCGTACACGTCACTTCTGAGTGCGTGCGAGGAAGTCGTCGATCAGCGGGGCGATTTCGGGCAGCTTCTCCTCCAGCGCGAAGTGCCCGGTGTCGAGAACGTGCAGCTCGGCGTCGGGAAGGTCGCGCAGGTAGGCGCGGGCGCCTGCCTCGGTGAAGAACGGGTCGTTGCGGCCCCAGACGATCAGCGTGGGTGGCTGGTTGGTGCGCAGCCACTCCTGCCAGGCGGGGTAGAGCTCGACGTTGGAGTGGTAGTCGAGGGCGAGTTCGACCTGGATGTCCTTGCGGCCGGGCCGGTCGAGGAAGTGCTGGTCGAGCGTCCAGCCGTCGGGGGCGACGAGGGTCGGGTCGGCGGTACCGCCCTCGTACTGGCTGCGGGTGATCTCCAGCGTGAGGATCGCGCGGGCCCGGTCACCGGCGCCCTCGACGCCGTGCCGGTTGGCGATGAACTCCCTTGCCTGGTCGGAGAGTCCCTCGTCGTAGGCGTTGCCGTTCTGGACCACCAGGCCGGTGATCCACTCGGGCCGGCGGGTGGCCAGGCGCAGGCCGACGGGGGCGCCGAAGTCGAAGACGTAGAGCGCGAAGCGGTCGAGTCCGAGCGCGAGGCAGAAGCGCTCGACGACGTCGGCGAGGGTGTCGAAGCGGTAGCGGAAGGCGTCGGGTGCGGGGCTGTCGCTGTGGCCAAAGCCGGGGTAGTCGGGGGCTATCAGGCGGTAGCGGGTGCCGAGCGCGTCGAACAGGCGGGCGTACTGGTGCGACGCGGACGGGAATCCGTGCAGCAGGAGGAGGACGGGGGCGTCGGCCGGGCCGGTTTCGCGGTAGAAGACGCGCAGGCCGTCGAGATCGACGTGGCGGTGGTGGACGTGCGGGATCGTCAGCTCGCTCATACTAACCAGTAAACATCACTGAAGCGGTTATATGGAAGGTATGGGCGCGCTTCCTGATCACGCGTCACCAGCCCGGCGGGGGCGGGCGTGTCAGCGCTTGTGCTGCTGCTCCTGCTGGACGAGGTAGTCCAACACCTCGGGCATCGCGTCGACACTGCCGGCCTTGGTCGGCGAGGTGCGGTACTCGCCCTGGACGACCACCGTGGGCAGCTCGTTGACGCCGTAGCGGACGAACTGCACGGCCGCATCGTCGACCGCGCGCGCCACCTCGGGGGAGCGGTAGGCCTCGCGGAACCGCTGCGGGTCGACGCCGTGGCGCGCGGCCCAGTCGGTGGCGGCGGCCTCGGTGGTGAGGTCGGCCTTGTCGTTGTGCACCGTGCGGAACGCGCTCACCTGGAGGCGCTCGACCAGGTCTAGGCGCTCCAGCGTGTAGTAGAGGCGCGCATGGCCGCGCTGCACGCCCTCGTCGGGGCCGCCCTGCCAGATCGCGGGAACGCGCCGCAGGGCGACGTCCGCGTGGTGCTTCTCCGACCAGGCCTGGAGCGGCTGTTCGAGCTGCTGCGAGTGGCCGCAGTCGTACCAGAAGAACTCGACCGCCTCGGTACGCGCGGCCTCGCGCACCGGCTGCGGGTGGTCGAGCTTCACGTACTGGACGCCCTCGGCGGGCTGGCGGTGGACGGCCGCGCCGGCCTGGACGGGCGACGCGGCGATCCCGGCGGCGACCGCGAGCAGGACGGTGGACCGCAGCAGCGCCTTCGACCTCGCGGGCTTCGCCGACGTCACGGGCTTCACGGGAGTCTCGGGCTTCTCGGACTTCGCAGGATTCACACCGGGCAGTGTGGCCGTGACGGTTCGTTACCGGCCAGTCGTCGCAGGGCGAGTGGGGCCGGATTCGCTCGTTCGGCGTAGCGGAGCGTACACGTGGTGACGGGTGACGGGTGACGGGCAGCGGACGGAGGGCGGCGGACGAAGGACGGCGGACAACTAACAGATGACAGATGACAGATAACAGATGTTGAAATCTGTCATCTGTCATCTGTTCGCCGTCACCCGTCTCGCTCCCGCCCGGCTCTCCGCCCACACCTCGGCGACCAGCCGCTGCCAGGCGTCCACGACCGCGCCGAGTTCGAAGTGCGCCAGCGCGTGCTCCCGGGCGGCCGCGCCGAGGCCCGCGCGGTTGCAGGCCAGCACTTTGGCCAGCGCCTCCGCGAGGGCGAGCGGATCCCCGGGCGCAACGAGCGCACCGGTCGCCCCGTCCCGGACCACCTCCCGCACCCAGCCCACGTCCGTCGCCACCGCCGGCACCCCGGCCAGCGCCGCCTCGATGAGCGCGCCGGGCACACCCTCGCTGTCGCTCGTGAGCAGCACCGCATCGGCAGCGCGGTAGAGCGGGACGGGGTCCGGCAGCGCGCCGAGGAAGTGGGCCCGGGCCGCCGCCGGGTGGCGGGCCAGCACCTCCCGCAACGGACCGTCCCCCGCGACCGCGAGGCGGACGTCCGGCAGCCGGTCGAGCACGTCGAGCGCGAGGTCGAGCCGCTTCTCGGGGGCGATCGCGCCGATCCAGGCCACCAGCAGCACGTCCGCGGGCAGGCCGAGCGCGTGCCGGGCGGCGCGCCGCTCGTCCTGCCCCTCCGCCGGCGGATAGCTCCCCGCCGCACGGGAGTTGGGGATGACCCGCACCTTGCCGTCGGGCAGCCGGAAGTGCTCCTCCAGGACGGTCCTGGCCTCGTCGGTGAGCGTGGTGACGGCCGCGGCCCGGTGCAGGAGGGCGCTGCCGCGGACCCGGCGCAGGGCCGTCCCCGTCCAGTAGCGGGGGTGCCCGACGGACACGTAGACGAACGGCTTGCGGGTCCCGGCCAGGGCGAGGGCACAGGCGGCGAGGGTGTCGGAGCCGTGGGCGAGGACGACGTCGGCGGCGCGGGCGGCGGAGCGCAGGGCCAGCAGCGTGGAGGGTCGCAGCCGGCCGGGGCCGAGGACGGTCGCGGTGCGCGCGCCGGGGGCGTCAGGCGCGAAGGGCGAGTCCTGCGAGGGATTCGAGGGGTTCGAGGGGTTCGAGGGGAGGGACGCGGACGAGGAGGGGGCCGGCGCGTCCGGATGGTCGGGCGCGAGGGGCGCGAGGGGCTCGAGAGCCGCCAGGGCCGCCGGAGCCGCCTGCGGTCGGGCGCCGGGCGGTATCGCGCGCTCCTCGGAGCGGCGGTCCGCTCTGTCGTCCGGCTGCTGCTCGATGCGCTGCCCCGGCCGCGGGCGCGGGGAGGAGCGGGAGCCGGGGTTCGGCGCGAGGGCCATCAGGGCGGAGGACTGGCCCCGCCGGCGCATCTCGTGGTGGAGGTCCCGGGCGAAGTTCTGAGCGCCGCTGCGGCGCGAATCGCTGATCAGGTGCAGGATGCGGGGACGGGTTTCGGCCGGGTCGGCCGACGTATCGCACGTGTCGTCGGGCATGGCACCGACCTTGGCACAGCGTCACGCGCGCGACAGCCCCTTCGCACCACCCGGTGGTGGTCCGTGCGCCCGCGCGGATACCCCTGGCGTGCGCTGGCCGCCCGCCGTCGTGCGCCGGATGCGACCGCCGTGCGCCCCACTTCGCCCCACCGTCCCCCTCCGGCCGGCGCCGTGTGGCGTTCCCCTCGTACGTAATCCCTGGCGGGCCGCGCGGGCCACCTGCGATGCTGATCGGCAGTCAGGGCGCGTCCGGCACGGGAGAACGGACGCACCCGGTGAAGGGCGGGGGTGGCCTGTGCGTGTGCTTCAGGTGATCGACGACGTCAGCCGGCTGGGCGCAGCAGGGCGGGCCCTGGTCGCGATGACGCCCCAACTGGTGCGCGCGGGCGTCGGCTTGGACGTCGCCTACCTCCACGACGCGCCCGACGGCTGTCAGGCCGCCCTGACCGAGGCGGGCGCCGCCGTGTTCGCCGTCGGGCGCCCCGGCCGCGCCGCGACCGCGGCCGCGCTGCACCGGCTGATCCGCGAGCGCCGTCCCGACCTCGTCCACACCACCCGCCACGCCGGGGCCCGGCGCTCCGACCTGCTCGCCCGCGCCGCCGCCCTCGCCGCCGGGACGCCGGTGGTGTCCAGCCTGGCCGATCCGCCGTCCGGCGCCGTGGGGGTAGCGGGGCTCGGCTCGTTCCAGGCCCTGGACGCCGCGACCGCCCGCGGCACCCGCCGCTTCCACGCGCTCACCCGGTACGTCGCGGCGACGACGGCCCAGCGCCTGCGGGTGCCCCGACAGCGGATCGACGTCGTCCC
>NZ_JBFBDY010000121.1:0-16457 GCF_040683475.1 Kitasatospora sp. NPDC093558
GACGTTGGCGCTCGCCGGGCTGAGCCGCAGCGCGCCCGCCTCGGGGGTGTCCAGCCCGGCCAGCAGGCGCAGCAGGGTCGACTTGCCGGCGCCGTTCACGCCGACCAGGCCGATCACGTCACCGGGGGCGACGACCAGGTCCAGGCCGGAGAAGAGGGTGCGTTCGCCGTGGCCGGCGCTGAGGTCCTTGACTACGAGTGTGGCGCTCATGATGGGGCCGATTCTACGGAGGCGCGGGGCCCGGGCGGAAAAGCGTGGGCCCGGCCCGATCGGTGCGGGCCGGGCGGAAGGGCGCGGGGCCCGCGGCCGTTTCCGGCAGCGGGCCCCGCGGGTGGTGGGCTCAGCGCGTCACCTGGTCTTCTTCGTCACTTGGTCTTCTTCGAGATGTAGTCCAGCGCCTTGGCCGCGACGTCGTCCAGGTACGGGCCGGCCTCCCAGGTGTTGTCCTCGCCACCGATGGAGGTGTCCGAGACCAGCACCTGCTTGCCGTCCTTCGTGGCGAACCAGCCGCCGCCGCTGTCGCCGCCGGTGCCGTTGCAGCCGGTGGTCAGCATGGCCGGGCGGGACGGGTCGATGGTGCGGCGCACCGGCTTCGGGGCGTCGCAGTGGTCCAGCTCCATGCCGTCGAACGGCTTGGCGGCCGGGTAGCCGTAGCTGCTGACCGCGGTGATCTGGTCGCGCGGGGCGTTGAACCAGACCGGCACGGAGCCGCCGACCGTCTCCTCCAGCGACTTGCCGCTGCCGTCCGGGTTGGCGACCCGGATGATGCCGAAGTCGTACTGGCTCCACGGGCCGCCGCTCTCCGGGTCGGCCTCGCCGGCCCAGGTCGGCGAGACGATGCCGGCGGTGGCGCCCCACTCGCCGAACGGCTCGGCCTGCGCCAGGCTGCCCTGCTTGCCGCCGCTCAGCACGCCGTTGCTGTTGAAGGCCGGGGCGAAGACGATGTTGGTGTGCGACTTGCCGCCCTTGCCGCCGTGCAGGCAGTGGCTCGCGGTCCACACCAGGTTGCTCTTGCCCGGGTTGGCCGGGTCGGAGATCACGGTGCCGGAGCAGACGTACTCCTGGTTGCCGTCCATGAAGAACAGCTTCCCGTTGACGTCCAGGTTCTTCGTGAAGGGGTGCGGGACCGGCTTCATCTGGACCAGGGCCGGCTTCGGGTCGTTGCCGCCGTCGGCCGGCGGCTGGACCGGGGCCTGCGAGGTCGGCTGGGCCGGCGCCGGGGCGGCGCTGGTCGGGGCCGGGGCCGGGGCGGTCGGCTGGCCGGTGGGCTGGTTGCCCAGGCCCGGCTTGACCGGCTTGGCCTTCAGGATCTTCTGCAGGTCCCAGTAGCCCTTGACGGCAGGGGTGATGACGTTGGCCTGGGCCCACTTCTCCCAGTCCTCGGGCTTCCACTTCTTGATCTCGTCGACCGTCGGGAGCTTGATCGGCGCGGCACCCGGCTTGGCCGCGTCGCTCGCCGCGGCAGCGGTGGTGGGCGCCGCGGTCTGCGCCCCGTTCGTGCTGTCGCTGTTGTCCGGGCCGCACGCCGAGGCCAGCACCATCGTCAGCGTGACGACGGATGCGCCCAGAGCGGCACGGGTGGTCCGGGATATCGATGACATGGTGTTCGGTTCCCCCTGTATATGAACGCCATACGGCCCGATCCGCGGGTACGGCCACGAGGGCCGCAGGTATGGCAGGTGAGGAGTCTGCCATGCCGCGCAAGGGCTTCCTCCACTCCACCCCCGACTGCGACGAGGCTGTCACGGGATCGGCACCGGATCGGCACCTTGCCCGCGCCGCCGTCCCCCGCGCCGGCCGGGGCTCGTCCGACGCCGGTCCGCACGGCGTACGGAAGTTCGGGGTGTACGGAGGTTCGGGGCGCGCGGAAATTCGGTTGTGGCGCGGTGCGGAGGGTCCGTAACGTCGTGCCCGTCAGTCACCCGAACAGGAGCAGGCCGTTGAACTACTGAGGTCCCAGGACACCGCCCCGCCGCGCAGGCCGTTCCGCCGCGCGGTGTGCGTCATGGTGTGCGACCTCGGTCACGGCCTCGTGGCTCCCACGGCTCCTGTGGTTCCCCACGGCTCCGGTGGCGTTCTTCCGCCGCTTGCTGCCGCTCTCCGCCGTGCCCCTTCGCACCCTTCCGCACCCGCGGTGTCTCCCCGTGTTGCTCACCCCACGTCCCATCAGCAACCAACCGGGAGGCCGACCATGGCACAACCCACCACCGCCGTCCTCTGCACCGACCTCGCTTTCGAGTGGCCCGACGGCAAGCCCGTCCTCGACGGCTTCCACCTGGCCGTCGGCCCCGGCCGCACCGGCCTGATCGGGCTCAACGGCGCCGGCAAGTCCACGCTGCTGCGGCTGATCGCCGGGGACCTCACGCCCTCCGGCGGCGCCGTCCGCGTCGCGGGCGAACTCGGCTACCTGCCCCAGGGCCTGACGCTCGACACCACCCTGCGGGTGGACGAGGCGCTCGGCGTCCGGGCCGCCCGCGAGGCCCTGCACGCCATCGAGTCCGGCGACACCGCCCAGCACCACTTCGACGCCGTCGGCGACGACTGGGACGTCGAGGAGCGCGCCCGCGCCACCCTCGACAAGCTCGGCCTGCAGCGCCTCGGCCTCGACCGCACCACCGGCGAACTCTCGGGCGGCGAGGCCGTGTTGCTGCGGCTGGCCGCCCTGCTGCTGCGCCGCCCCGACGTCCTGCTGCTCGACGAGCCCACCAACAACCTCGACCGGGCCGCCCGCGAGCGGCTCTACGAGACGGTGGCCGGCTGGCGCGGCGTCATGCTGATCGTCAGCCACGACCGCGAACTGCTCGAACACGTCGACCAGATCGCCGACCTGCGGGACGGCCGGATCACCTGGTACGGCGGCAACTTCACCGAGTACGAGCGCACCCTCGCCGCCCAGCAGGAGACGGCCGAGCGGCTCCTGCGCAACGCCGAGGCCGACGTCCAGCGCCAGAAGCGTGACCTGGCCGAGGCCCGCGTCCGGCTCGACCGCAGCGCCAGCTACGGCAAGAAGCGCTCGGTCACCCGCAACGACCCGCACATCTTCGCCGGCATGCTCAAGCGCCAGGGCCAGGAGACGGCGGGCCGGCTCACCGGCATGCACACCGAGCGCCTGGAGGAGGCCAAGCAGCGGCTCACCGCCGCCGAGGAGGCGGTGCGCGACGACGCCGAGATCAGGATCGACCTACCGCGCACCGCCGTCCCGGCCGGGCGCACCGTGCTCACCCTGCAGAAGGTCCGGATGCCTCGCGGCACCACTGCCGACCTCGACCTGCGCGGCCCCGAGCGGATCGCCCTGGTCGGGGGCAACGGCGCCGGCAAGACCACCCTGCTGCGCACCATCGCGGGCGAACTCGCCCCGCTGGAGGGGGAGGTCACCACACCGGTGCCGCTGCGCCACCTGCCCCAGCGGCTCGACCTGCTGGACGACGGGCTCACCGTCGTGGAGAACGTCAAGCGGTTCGCCCCGGCCGCCGGGGACAACGCGATCCGCGCCCGGCTCGCCCGCTTCCTGTTCCGCGGCGGGCGGGCCGATCAGCAGGCCGACACGCTCTCCGGCGGCGAGCGGTTCCGGGCCACGCTGGCGGCCCTGCTGCTGGCCGACCCGCCGCCGCAGCTGCTGCTGCTCGACGAGCCGACCAACAACCTGGACCTCGCCAGCGTCCGCCAGCTCACCCAGGCGCTCGCCGCCTACCAGGGCGCACTGATCGTGGCCAGCCATGACCTGCCGTTCCTGCGCGGCCTGGGTCTCACGCGCTGGCTGGAGCTGGACGGCGAGCTGAGGGCGGTGGATCCGATGTAGCCCTTGCTGCCGACTGTTCACCGCCCCTGCTGCTCCTCCTAGAGGACCCACCGGGCCGTGCTCAGGGCCGAGTCCCTGAGCACGGCCGGCTCGTCGGGGTCTCGGCGGCGCTGACGGGCGGCGAGGAGGTGAGGACCGCCACCGGCTCGGTGAACCCGCTCGCGTCCGCCGGCCGGCCGTGCCCTCGCTGCGTGCAGCTGAAAACCGGGCGGTGGCCGTCTGTGAGATGGGCGGGGTCGGTGTTCAACTGCCTTGGGAGCCAGTAGCATCGGGGTCATGCCAGCGCTCAACATCGAGTACACGGAGCACGAGCTCGCCGCGATCCGGGCGGCGGCGGCCGCGGACGGGAAGAGTGTCAAAGCCTACGTGCACGACCTGAGCGTGCGGGAGCAGCAGCGGCGGGTGTTCGTCGATCACGCGGTGGAGTTCTGGAAGGAGCACCGCGCGGAGTTCGACGCTGCGTTCCCGGAGGACGCGCCTGCCGCGTGAGGGGTGCGGACGTGACGGTGCTGCACGTCGATCTGCGCTGGCTGCTGGACGTCCAGGAGCACGCCTCGCCCGAGGACCTGAGTGTGCGGGACTACTCGGCGCTCCAGGCCGCCGTCGCCCGGCACCGGGTCAACACCGCGCAGCTCGGGCACGATGCCGACGCCGCGTGGTGCGCGGCGACGCTGATGCACACGATCGTGCTGCTCCGCCCGCTCCCGGTGCGCAACAACCTGTACGCCTGCATGACCACGGCCGCGTACATGCACGCCGCCGGCGAGGGCATCGACCCGCCGTACGGCGCGCTGGTGGAGCTGGCCCGGGACGTCGTCGAGGGCCGGGCGGACGTGTACGCGGCGGCCGACCGGATCCGCTCCTGGCGGATCTGAGGTTCTCGGCGGGCTGCCGTGCCGCGGGAACTACGCCTCGGTGGCGGCCGGCCGTAGCTTGCCCGTGACCAGCGTGCCCAGCCGGTCCAGGCCGACCACGGCCGCGCCGAGCGCGACGAACTCGACCGTCAGCATGCCGATCTGGCCCCACACGTAGCCGTAGCCCTTGGTGGTCGGGTCGAAGAAGAAGTACGGGTACTTCAGCGGGAAGTCGGCGAACAGCGCGTTGCGGGTGAGCACGATCGCCGCGTACCCGAGCGGGAAGGCCAGCCAGAGCGGTATGTCCCGCCAGGCGGAGGCGTTGCGGGGCTTGAGTACCAGCCAGTCGGCGACCACCATCACCGGCGTCACGTAGTGCAGGAAGAACGACGACCAGTGCGCCAGCTTGTCCGGCCCGTCGACCAGCCCCGGCAGCGGGTTGGCGCCGTGCTGCAGCAGGATGTGCGAGACCAGCCCGGTGATGACGATGTACAGGGTGGCGGCGCCGCGCAGCCGGGGCGCGGGCGCTTCCACGGTGCCGCGCTTGAGCATCCAGTAGGCCGCGCCGATGAAGTACCCGAGCACGATGACGTTGCTCTGCACGGTGAAGTACACCAGCGACGCGTTGCCGAGCGTCAGACCGAGGAAGGCCGACAGCGCGATGCCCGTGCGCCACCACAGCGCCGGGTGGGTCCGGACCGACATACGGCCACCAGTTCGTTTCAGGCGATACGGGAGGTATCGGACGGGCAGGGGATCGAAGCACTCTACTCGCAGGTAGTGGCCGGACGAAAGAATCGTCCCTGCGGAAGAAGGTGCAGTGCTCTCAACCCGGGTTTCAACCCGGGAGCACGAACCCCGACTCGTAGGCCGCGATCACCGCCTGGGTGCGGTCCCGTGCGCCGAGCTTCGCGAGCACGCTGCCGACGTGGGTCTTCACCGTCTCCTGGCTGACGACGAGCTCCCGCGCGATCTCCCCGTTGTTCAGCCCGGTGGCCATCAGCCGCAGCACCTGGGCCTCACGCTCGGTCAGCCGCCCGATCGGCCCCCGGTCCGGGGCGGCGGCGCCGTTCGCGGGCGCGGGCGCGTGCCGCAGCGCGAGCTCCCGGACGGCTGCCGGGAAGAGCAGCGAGTCCCCGCGCGCGACCAGCCGTACCGCCTGCACCATCTCCTCGGCCCGCGCCCGCTTCAGCAGGAACCCGGCGGCGCCGGCCCGCAGCGCGTCGTACACGTGGTCGTCGTGCTCGAAGGTGGTCACGACGAGGATCCGCGGCGGCTCGGCCATCCCGCCGACCAGCTGTTCGGTCGCCCGGATCCCGTTGATGCCCGGCATCCGGACGTCCATCAGCACGACGTCCGGCCGCAGTTCGCGCACCAGCGGCACGACCTCGGCGCCGTCCGCCGCCTCACCGACGACGGTGAGGTCCGGCTCGGCGTCGATCACCACCCGCAGGCCCATCCGGACCAGCCGCTCGTCGTCCGCGATCACCACGCGGATGTTCCCCGTCATCTCGTCCTCCCCGTACGCCGTCCGGCGCTCCGTCGGTTCCCATCGTCGTCGGTCCCTATCGTCCGGCGGGCAGCCAGACGGCCAGCCGCCATGCCGTCCCGTCCTCGACCGGCCCCGCCTCGCTGCCGCCCCGCAGCGCCGCCGCCCGCTCCCCGATGCCGCGCAGTCCGCGCCCGCCGCCAGGGCGGCTGGGGCGCGCGGGGCCCAGGGGGTTGGTCAGTTCGATGTCCAGTCGGCCGTCCGCCAGGGCCACCTGCAGCCCGGCCGGCGCGGGCCCGGCGTGCCGCAGCACGTTGGTGAGGCCCTCCTGGACGATCCGGTACGCCTCGCGGGAGACCGCCGGCGGCAGCCGGTCCAGGCCGGGGGAGAGCTCGGCGTCGACGCGCACGCCGGTGCGGGCGAGCTGGCGCAGCAGGTCGTCCAGCCCGGCGAGGGTGGGCCCCGCGGGTCCGTCGCCGGTGTCCTCCTCGCGCAACAGGCCCAGCACGGTGTCGAGTTCGGCGACGGCGGCCCGCGCGGTCTCCTCGATCGCGGCCAGCGCCTCGGCGGCGAACTCCGGGTCGCTGCGCAGCACCCGGGCCGCCGCCGAGGCCTGGATGCCGACGGCGCTCAGCGCGTGCCCGACCGAGTCGTGCAGCTCGCGGGCCAGCCGGTTGCGCTGGGCGAGCACGGCGGCCCGGCGTTCGGCCACGGCCAGCCGCTCCTCCGGGGTCGGGCCGAGCAGGACGGGCGCCCAGCGGGCGAGCAGTGCGCCGCACGCCGCGTTGGTGCCGACGATCAGGGCCATGACGGCCGTCCCGAGGGCGACGCCGGTGAGAATCCAGCCGGGGAAGCCGCGTTCCAAGTGGTCGGTGAGGTCGCCGGCCCCCGGGAGGTGGAGGATCAGCACGACCGCGAACGGCACCCCGGCCAGCGTCATGCCGGAGACCACCCCGCCGAGGAACAGGTGCAGCACGTACCAGGCGGCGGCGCGGCGCCGGGCCGCCCACGACCGGGCCGGGGCGGTGGCCAGGTCCTCGGGCCGGTCCGGCGTGCACAGGGCGCGCGCCGCCGCGCTCTCCAGCGTGCGGACGGTCGGCAGCAGCGCGGTGACGGCGGCCATCGGCAGCGAGATGCCCACCGAGAGGAGCTGGAGCAGGAGTTGGCGCAGGTGCGACTGGTTGGTGTTGAGCGCGCCGAGCAGCACCTGCGAGAGCATCCAGTACGGCATCAGCAGGGCGCCGCCGAGCACCAGGTGCACCCAGCGCAGCCGTGCCCGCCGCCCGACCAGCGCCTCCGCCGCCCGCCGGATCCCGCCCTGCCGCTGCGCGTCCGCGCGCGTGTTCACCTGCCCGCCCCCGTGGTCACGCGCGCGACTCTACGGCAGGCAGCGGCCTCCCGGCGGCCGCCGCCGCCCGTTCGGTCAGCGCCATCGCGCCCGCCGCCAGGATCAGCAGGCCGGCCACGACCTGCCCGGCCTCCACCAGCACCATCAGCCCGGGCACCGCGCTCCGCAGGTCGGGCACGGTCGTCGTGCTCCCGAACGCCACCAGCTGCCAGGAGCCCCAGCCGAAGATCGACCCGGCCGCCGTCCACGCCACCGCGAACGGCGTCCGCAGCCGGCGCCCCGGTCCGATCCGGAACACCAGCACCATCACCGCTGCCGCCGCGGCCACCGCCATCACCGCCGACACCGCGTCCATCGTCGCGATCGACCTGCTGCGCTCCTCGGCCCAGCGCAGCGGCAGCCCGGCCGTCCCGCCCGCCGCCCAATACGCCCGGAACGCCGCGACGCCCAGCCCGAGCAGCGCGGCCACGCCGGCGAAGACCCGCTGCACGACGAGGGTGGGGGAGTCGGGCAGGTCGCCGATCCGATCGCGCAGCAGGCCCGCCCAGCGCCGGCGGGCGTACAGGACGAACGCGAGGATCAGCGCCACCCCCTGCACCGAGAACCCGCCGTACACGAGCACGAACACCCAGCTCGCGAGGCCGTCGTCGGCCCGCTGCGCCGCGTTCTGGTGCTCCGGGCCGAGCACCAGCCCGGCGATCAGCGACGTCGGCACGGCCACCAGGATCGTCCCGAGCAGCCCGGTCGCCACCCACATCGGGAACGCCACCAGCCCGGCCCGCACCCGCCGGCCCCACGGCCGGACGAAGGTGAGCGCGAGCGCCAGGGCGATCACGTCCATGCCGAAGGTGATGAGGTTGAGCAGCCACAGCTTGTCCATGGCGGCCGGATCGCGCACGCCGGCCTCGGACCCGCACAGCCACGCCATCTTGAGCGTCAGGTACGGCACCGTCGAGGCCATCGCGACTCCGGCCGCAACGCCCCGCACCACATCCTCTTTGTTCCTCATGCCATTACCGTCGTGCCGGGGACGGGGGCGGCACGTCGGCCGCGGAAAGGATCCCCCTCCCCCTGGCGGGGGATCCGGCGCGCCCCTGGTCGGACCGTCAGGGCATCCGGTGGATCAGCCGGTCCTCGTGGTCGACCCGGCCGTCCGGGTCCGGGACCAGCCCGAGCCGCTCGGCCAGCCGCCGCGACGGCGCGTTGTCGGCGCGGATCAGCGCGGTCACCGGCAGGCCCGGGAACCGGGGCAGGGCCTCGGCGAGCGCCGCCCGGGCCGCCTCGGCCGCGTACCCGAGGCCCCAGGCAGACGGCCGGAAGCGGTAGTAGAGGTTGAACACCGCTTCGCCGTCCAGAGTGTGGAGGCACACCCCCGCGAACCCGATCACCACCCCCGGCTCCTCGCGCGTCGCCACCGCGCAGTACCCGACCCCGTCCCGCGTCCAGCGGGCCAGGAAGGTGTCCAGCATCGCCCGGCTCTCCGAGCGGTCCCGGTGCGGCCCGTACGGGTTGTACCGGTTGGTCTCCGGATCCCCGTGAACGGCGAACACCGCCTCGACGTCGTCGTCCTGCGGCCGCGTCAGCAGCAGCCGTCCGGTCTCGGCGACGATCGTGCGTTCGGCAACGGTCATGACGGTTCCCCAGTGTCATCCGCGTCAGGTGTAATGGATCGATCGCACAATAGACCATTACTCCGACAGGTGTCTCCTTATCCGACAGGTGTCTCCTATGCGAGGCGCCGCAGAGAATCGGGGGTGTCTCAATCGGGGGTGTCTCAGAGGATCGGCTCGCATCCGACTGCCTTGCCCCCGGCCGTGAGGAACTGGCGCCACAGGTCGTTGCCGTCCGGGACCAGGCGCTGACTGTCGATCACTGGCTCGTAGCCGCTGTCGAGGTGGAAGAAGACGTCCTTGCCGCGACAGGTGGCGACGACTTCCTGGGAGCCCGGCTCGCCCGTCCACAGCGCCCGCCCGTACGGGGACGGCGACCTGCCGCTCTCGTGGGAGGGGGTGGTGACGCGCGGTTCCGTGGTGATCGTGAACTGCACGTCGGAGCTTTGCGACGACCGTGTGCCGATCGCGCAAGACCAGATGGGGGCGGAGGCGGTGGTGACCCGCTGCTTGTAGGCGCCATCCCTGGCCTGCGGGTCCCTGGCGGGCGCCAGCCCGGGCAGGCCGCAGAGGGCGGTCCAGTCGGGTGTCGCCGGGACGCCCCGCGCCGAGAGGCCCTTCGGCGCGGGCAGTTCCTTGCCCTTGCAATTCAGCGCCTTGGCGGCGTGGTTGGCGTAGGCCACCGCCAGCCGGGCCCGGCCCTCGTCGCTGCCGTCCGAGCCCTGCACCTCCGCGCGCAGGCCCTTCTGGCAGCCGTCGGGGAGTAGGGCCCACGCCGTGCCGGGGGTCACCGAGCCGACCGAGTCCCCGGAGAAGAGCCTGGCCTCCGGTGAGGCCAGGTCGACAGCGCTCTTCGCGTCGCGCCGCACCTTGAACCAGACCGACTTCCGGGACTTCCCGAACAGCCCGAAGGTGACCGTCGCGCCGCAGCCGCCGACCGGGTCGACCGCCGTCGCCGATGAGTCCCCGACCCGCTGTTCGCTGATCCGCCCGGCTCCCAGGGTGTCGTGCACCTCGTCCGCCGTCGCGGCCCCGTCGCGCACCGTGTCGGGCCCGCCGACAATGGTCAGGTTGTACAGCGGCACACCCGTGACTCCGGCCGCGATCGCAAGCACCACCGCCGCCGCCGCCCCCTCAACCTCCACGTGGTGAACCCGCGCCTCCTGAGCGCCGCATCCACCACCCCGACCGCCCCCTTGCCACCGCCGGGGCTCGTTCCGGCCGCTGCCGGCCCGGTGGTGAAGTCCGGGTTCCCATGTGCGTCTCCCTCCCCGTGTGGAGAGCCGGTGCCCCCCACGACACGGTGACGGTAGCGGGTGGCGCCGTCGGTGGGCGTGGGCACCCTCCGTGGTCGTCGTGGCACAGGGAGTGGGGGTGCGGAGGTCTTGTTACCGGCGGGTCGCTTCTCTATCATCGCGAGTGTTACAGCTTTACTGTCAAACCCCGAAGGGTTCTGCAGCCCGTGCGTGACACCAGTGATTCCCAGGCGGTGGGCGTCGGCCCGTTGGCGGGCGTGCGGGTGGTCGAGCTCGCGGGGATCGGCCCCGGGCCCTTCGCCGCCATGCTGCTCGCGGACCTCGGCGCGGACGTGGTCAGGGTGGACCGGCCCGACCCCTCGCCGCTCGGCATCGACCCGGCGCGGGACGTCACCAACCGCAACAAGCGCTCGGTGCTGATCGACCTCAAGTCCCCCGACGGGCCCGCCCGGGTGCTCGACCTCGTCGAGCGGGCCGACCTGCTGATCGAGGGCTACCGGCCCGGTGTCGCCGAGCGGCTCGGCGTCGGCCCGGACGCGTCCCTCGCGCGCAACCCCGCCCTGGTGTACGGCCGGATGACCGGCTGGGGGCAGGAGGGGCCGCGCGCCGCGCAGGCCGGACATGACATCGGCTACGCGGCCGTCGCCGGTGTGCTCGGGCTGGTCGCCGCCCCCGGCGGGGCCGAGGAGGCGCCCGGGATCCCCGCGAACCTGCTCGGCGACTATGCGGGCGGCTCGCTCTACCTCGTCGTCGGCCTGCTCGCCGCGCTGCACCACGCCCGTGCCACCGGAACCGGCCAGGTCGTCGACGCGGCGATCGTGGACGGCGCCGCCCACCTCGGCAGCATGCTGTGGGGCCTGCTCGCGGTCGGCCACTGGCAGGACCGCCGGGGCGTGAACCTGCTCGACGGCGGCGCTCCCTTCTACGCGGTCTACCGGGCGGCGGACGGCGGCCACCTCGCCGTCGGCGCCCTGGAGCCGCGCTTCTACGCCGAGTTCGCCCGCCTGCTCGGCCTCGGCCCGGACGCGCCCGGCCAGCACGACCTCGCCCGCTGGCCCGAACTGCGCGCCCTGATCGCCGAACGCTTCGCCACCCGCACCCGCGCCGAATGGGAGGACGTCTTCGCCGGCTCCGACGCCTGCGTGGAGCCCGTCCTGACGATGCGCCAGGCGGTCGCCGACGCCCACCTGGCGGCCCGCGGCACCTACGTGGAGGCGGACGGCGTCACCCAGCCCGCGCCCGCCCCGCGGTTCTCCGCCACCCCCGGCGCACTGCGCCGCCCACCGGCCCGGCCCGGCGCGCACACCGCCGAGGTGGCCCGCGACTGGGACGTGCCCCTCCTGAGCCCCGACCCGGACAACTCCACAGCAGACCGAGCAGCAGCCCGAGCAGTAGACCGAGAAGTAGACCAAGGAGCGTAGCGTTGCAGCGCGACATCTTCACCGAGCAGCACGACGACTTCCGGGACACCGTCCGGTCGTTCCTCGCCAAGGAGGTCCTGCCGCACTACGACCGCTGGGAGAAGGCCGGCATCGTCGACCGTTCCGTCTGGCTGGCGGCCGGTCGCCAGGGCCTGCTCGGCATCGCCGTCCCCGAGGAGTTCGGCGGCGGCGGCGCCCCGGACTTCCGTTACGCCGCCGTGCTGGCCGAGGAGTTCGCGCGCGCGGGCGCCCCCGGGCTGGCGATCGGGCTGCACAACGACATCATCGGCCCCTACCTCACATCGCTCGCCACCGAGGAGCAGAAGCGCCGCTGGCTGCCCGGCTTCTGCAGCGGCGAGATCATCACCGCGATCGCGATGACCGAGCCCGGCACCGGCTCCGACCTCCAGGGCATCCGCACCCAGGCGGTCGACCAGGGCGACCACTACCTGCTCAACGGCGCCAAGACCTTCATCTCCAACGGCATCCTCGCCGACCTGGTGATCGTCGTCGCCCGCACCACCCCCGAGGGCGGCGCGCACGGACTGAGCCTGCTCGTCGTCGAGCGCGGCACGCCCGGCTTCGAGCGCGGCCGCAACCTCGACAAGATCGGCCAGAAGTCCCAGGACACCGCCGAGCTGTTCTTCGAGGACGTGAAGGTGCCGAAGGAGAACCTGCTCGGCGAGCTCAACGGCGGGTTCGTCCATCTGATGCAGAACCTCGCCCAGGAGCGGCTCGCGATCGCCGTCGCCGCGATCGCCGGGGCCGAGCACCTGGTCGAGATCACGACCGACTACGTCAAGCAGCGCGAGGCCTTCGGGCGCCCCCTCGCCAAGCTCCAGCACGTGCGCTTCGAGATCGCCGAACTCGCCACCGAGTGCGCCGTCACCCGGGCGTTCGTCGACCGCTGCATCACCGAGCACAACCGCTACGCACTCACCCCGGCGGACGCCTCGATGGCCAAGTGGTGGGCCACCGAACTGCAGAAGCGCACCGCCGACCGGTGCCTCCAACTGCACGGCGGGTACGGGTACATGAGCGAGTTCCCGGTCGCCCGGGCGTTCACCGACGGTCGCATCCAGACCATCTACGGCGGCACCACCGAGATCATGAAGGAGATCGTGGGTCGCTCCATCCTCGGCTGACTCCCCTCCCCCCGAGCCCACCGTTCCCAAGCCCCGAAGTCCCCAAGCCTCGAAGTCCTGAAGCTCCGAAGTCCTGAAGCCCCGAAAGGCGTTCCCACCGTGACCACCGAAGCGTACGTCTACGACGCGATCCGCACCCCGCGCGGCCGGGGCAAGGCCACCGGCTCGCTGCACGGCACCAAGCCGATCGACCTGGTCGTCGGCTTGATCCACGAACTGCGCAGTCGCTTCCCCGACCTGGACCCGGCCGCGATCGACGACATCGTGCTCGGCGTCGTCAGCCCGATCGGCGACCAGGGCTCCGACATCGCCCGGATCGCCGCGATCGCCGCCGGCCTGCCCGACACCGTCGCCGGCGTGCAGGAGAACCGCTTCTGCGCCTCCGGCCTGGAGGCCGTCAACCTGGCTGCCGCCAAGGTCCGTTCGGGCTGGGAGGACCTCATCCTGGCCGGCGGCGTGGAGTCCATGTCCCGGGTGAAGATGGCCTCCGACGGCGGCGCCTGGTTCGCCGACCCGATGACCGCCTACGAGACCAACTTCGCCCCGCAGGGCATCGGCGCCGACCTCATCGCCACCATCGAGGGCCTCTCGCGCACCGACGTCGACGCCTTCGCCGCCGAGTCCCAGGCGCGCGCCGCCAAGGCCCAGGCGGACGGCCTGTTCGACCGCTCGGTCATCCCGGTGCGCGACCGCAACGGCCTGGTGGTCCTGGACCGCGACGAGTTCATCCGCCCCGGCACCACGGTCGAGACCCTGGCCGGCCTCAAGCCCTCCTTCGCCCAGATCGGCGAGGCCGGCGGCTTCGACGCCGTCGCGCTGCAGAAGTACCACTGGGTCGAGGCCATCGACCACGTCCACCACGCCGGCAACTCCTCCGGCATCGTGGACGGCGCCGCGCTGGTCGCCATCGGCAACCGCGAGGTCGGCGAGCGGTACGGGCTGCGCCCGCGGGCCCGGATCGTCTCCGCGGCCGTCTCCGGCTCCGAGCCGACCATCATGCTCACCGGCCCCGCCCCGGCCACCCGCAAGGCCCTCGCCAAGGCCGGCCTCACCGCCGCCGACATCGACCTCGTCGAGATCAACGAGGCCTTCGCGGCCGTCGCGCTGCGCTTCATGCGCGAACTCGGCTTCCGCCACGACCAGGTGAACGTCAACGGCGGCGCGATCGCGCTCGGCCACCCGCTCGGGGCCACCGGTGCGATGCTGCTCGGCACCGTGATCGACGAACTGGAGCGGCGCGACCTGCGCTACGGCCTCGTCACCCTGTGCGTGGGCGGCGGCATGGGCATCGCCACCGTCGTCGAGCGCATCTGACCTCCCTCCCCGTTCCTCGGATCCCCGGAGACCCTGACCTCATGAGCGACACCACCACCATCCGCTGGGAGCAGGACCAGGACGGCGTGGTCACCCTCGTCCTCGACGACCCCAGCCAGTCCGTCAACACCATGAACGACGCCTTCACCGCCGACTTCGACACCGTCGTCGAGCGGCTGGCCGGCCTCGCCGCCTCGGACGGGCTGCGCGGAGTCGTCGTCACCTCGGGCAAGAAGACCTTCTTCGCCGGGGGAGACCTCCGGATGCTCTCCGCCGCCCGCCCCGAGGACGCTGCCGCCGTCTTCGAGAAGTCGATGCGGATCAAGCGCGCGCTGCGCACTCTGGAGACCCTCGGCAAGCCGGTCGTCGCCGCCGTCAACGGCAGCGCCCTCGGCGGTGGGCTGGAGATCGCGCTCGCCTGCCACCACCGGATCGCCCTGGACACCCCGGCAAGCCGGATCGGCCTGCCGGAGGTGACCCTCGGCCTGCTGCCCGGCGGCGGTGGAGTGGTCCGCACGGTGCGGCTGTTCGGCATCGCCGACGCCCTGCTCAAGGTGCTGCTCCAGGGCCGCCAGTACCGCCCGGCGCAGGCGCTGGAGCAGGGGATCGTTCACGAACTCGCCGCCACCCCCGAGGAGCTGACGGCGAAGGCACGGGCCTGGATCGCGGCCAACCCGACCGCCGTCCAGCCCTGGGACGTCAAGGGCTACAAGATCCCCGGCGGCACCCCGTCGACCCCGGCGCTCGCCGCCAACCTGCCCGCCTTCCCGGCCAACCTGCGCAAGCAGCTGGCCGGCGCGCCCTACCCGGCCCCGCGCAACATCCTCGCCGCCGCCGTCGAGAGCTCCCAGGTCGACGTCGACACGGCCATGGCGATCGAGGCCCGCTACTTCACCGAGCTGGCCTGCGGGCAGACCAGCAAGAACATGATCCAGGCCCTGTTCTTCGACATGCAGGCCGTCAACTCGGGCGCCGGCCGCCCGAAGGACGTCGAGAAGCGGACGATCCGCAAGGTCGCCGTGCTCGGCGCGGGCATGATGGGCGCGGGCATCGCCTACGCGTGCGCCAAGGCCGGCATCGAGGTCGTGCTCAAGGACGTCAGCGTCGAGGCCGCCGAGCGCGGCAAGGCCTACAGCGCGGGCCTGCTGGAGAAGGCCGTCGCCCACGGCCGCTCCACCGAGGCCAAGCGCGACGAGCTGCTCGCCCGGATCACCCCCACGGCCGACCCCGCCGACCTGGCCGGCTGCGACGCGGTGATCGAGGCCGTCTTCGAGAACACCGAGCTCAAGCACAAGGTGTTCCAGGAGATCGAGGGCGTCGTCGTCCCCGACGCGCTGCTCTGCTCCAACACCTCCACCCTGCCCATCGGCGTGCTCGCCGAAGGCGTCCAGCGGGTGGGCGACTTCATCGGCCTGCACTTCTTCTCGCCGGTCGACAAGATGCGGCTGGTGGAGATCATCCGCGGCCCGCAGACCGGCGACGAGGCCCTCGCCCGCGCCTTCGACCTCGTCCGGCAGATCGACAAGACCCCGATCGTCGTCAACGACTCGCGCGGCTTCTTCACCTCCCGCGTGATCGGCCAGTTCCTCAACGAGGGCGTCGCGATGATCGGCGAGGGCATCGAGCCCGCCAGTATCGAGCAGGCCGCGGCCCAGGCCGGCTATCCCGCCAAGGTGCTCTCGCTGATGGACGAGCTCACCCTGACCCTGCCTCGCAAGATCCGCGACGAGTACCGCCGCGCCACCGAGGCGGCCGGCGGCACCTGGACGCCGCACCCGGCCGACGCGGTCGTCGACCGCATGGTCGACGAGTTCGGCCGCCCCGGCCGCAGCGGCGGCGCCGGCTTCTACGAGTACGGCGAGGACGGCCGACGCG
The DNA here is from genome assembly GCF_040683475.1 of Kitasatospora sp. NPDC093558. Lineage (NCBI taxonomy): Bacteria > Bacillati > Actinomycetota > Actinomycetes > Kitasatosporales > Streptomycetaceae > Kitasatospora > Kitasatospora sp. NPDC093558. Next base: position 16,112 of record NZ_JBFBDY010000121.1, read on the forward strand.
GGAAGCTCTGGCCCGGGCTGCGCGAGCACTTCACCCGTGCCGACGCCGACGTGCCCTTCGAGGACCTCAAGGAGCGCATGCTGTTCAGCGAGGCGCTCGACTCGGTGCGCTGCCTGGAGGAGGGCGTGCTGACCTCCGTCGCGGACGCCAACGTCGGCTCCATCCTCGGCATCGGCTTCCCGGCCTGGACGGGCGGCGTGTTCCAGTACATCAACGGGTACGAGGGCGGCCCGGCCGGCTTCGCGGCCCGCGCCCGCGAGCTCGCCGCCGCCTACGGCGAGCGCTTCGCCCCGCCCGCGCTGCTGGAGCGGATGGCGGCGGAGGGGCGGACGTTCTCCGACTGAGG
>NZ_JBFBDY010000122.1:0-16345 GCF_040683475.1 Kitasatospora sp. NPDC093558
GGGGGGGGGGGGGGGGGGGGGGGGGGGGGGGGGGGGGGGGGGGGGGGGGGGGGGGTGGGGGGGGTGGGGGGGGGGGGGGGGGGGGGCGGGGGGGGGGGTGGTGGGGGGGGGGGTCGGTGGCGTGCGGGTCAACAACGGTTCGGCGGAGGGGGTTTCGGCCCGCCCCGGTCCGGCCCGCCTCGATTCGGCCCGCGGCGCCGCTCGCGGACGGCGTCGACGAGCAGCCGGGCGGTCGGGACGGGGAGGTCCAGCCGCCGCCCGATCCACGGCGCGGTGTGGCCGCCGAGGGCGAGCACCCAGGCGGCGTAGAGCTGGTTGAGGTGCGGCCCGTCCTCGGTGAGCAGCAGTGGGCGGACGGCCTCCATCGGGAAGCCCTCCAGGGCGCGGGTGCTGTAGACGGGACCGTCCGGGCCCGGCGGGGGCAGCGGGAGCATCCGCCGGGCGGCCAGGCGGCGGCCGACCAGCAGCGCGGCGACGAGCAGCAGGCCGGAGCCGGCGGCTCCGATCAGGGCGGCGCCGATCACCGGCCGGTCCGGGTCCGAGGCCTCGCCCAGCGCGAGCGCTTCCAGGACGAGGAGCACCAGGACGACGAGCAGCCCCGCCGCCTCGCCGCGCCGGGGGAGCAGCTTGCCGGGAGTCATCGGAAACCTCATCGTGGCTGTGGGGACGGCGAGTTGGCGGCCGGCTCAGGCCGCGGTGGACAGCCGGGGGTCGTACTTGTAGCCGATCTGGCGGACGGTCGCGAGGGTGGGCCGGTGCTCGGGGCCGAGCTTGCGGCGTATCCGCGCGATGTGGGTGGAGATGGTGCGGGTGTCGCCGTTGTCGGGGCGGCCCCACACGCTCTCCATCAGCTGGCGGCGGCTGTGCACGCGCAGCGGGTTGGCGACGAGGTGGGCGAGGAGCTCGAACTCCATGTAGGTGAGGTCGACTTCGCGCCCGTCGACGGTCGCGACGCGCTGCTCGGGGTCGATCGCGAGCCCGTTGGGCGCGGTGGGTTCACCGCTCGCGGGTCGGGAACCCGAGGCCCGAGCGGGGGCGCTCGCGGTCGCGACGGCGCGGAGGGCGGCCCGGTGGTCGGAGAAGATGACGTCGAGCCGGGGGTAGCGGACGGCCATGACGGGACTTCCTTCGGCGTGATTCTGCTGGTGGCGTGGGCGGTGGGAGGCGACGGGCGGTCAGTTCTCGGCGTGCCAGCGGGCGCACAGCCGCGTGGACCCGTCGGCCGCGGTGACGGCCTCCCAGCGGGCCCGCAGGCGTACCGGCGGCCCGGCCGGGGGCTGCGAACCGATGGCCTGGAGCACGCTGCTGTCGAGCGGGCCCGCGGCGATCCGGCCGAGGACGCCGGCCAGGGCGCCGGCCAGGGCGGCGCGCAGGCCGCGCTGCGGGGCGGTCCGGGTGGTGGGGTGGAAGAAGGCGGTGACGGACATGGCGACTCACCTCGGGTTCAACGGCCGGCGGGCGTGCGAGGGCATGCCCCGGCCGGGCGTGGCGTGGGCGTGGCGGGTTGACGCGCGGCTCGCCTCGCGGCGTGCGACGGCGACTCCCTGCGGGCACGGCACCGCCGCCCGGCGGCCGTCCGATGTGGGGCCGTGCGGGCATGGTGGACACGTGGACATGCTGACGAAACGTCAGAAGCGGTGCAGGGTGCGGGAGTTCAGCGTCTGCCGGAGGCGTGCTCGGGCGCACGGGAATCGGGCCGACTATGGCCCGGACTACTACTGCTGCTGTCCATGCGTCTCGCCTCCTTCCGGTCGGGCGCACCACGACGGTGCGTTCATCGACTCGGCAGGAGCTCGCCAACCTGCCCCCCGGGCCGCCGGCTCACCCCAACTCGTCAGAGCTTTGGCACTTCACGGCGTAATCCCCCGCAGCCGGGGGAAGCCACTTGGGATCAACCCTTAGGTCGGGAAGATCTGTCCTGAACCTGGGCGTCTCTCGACGTCGTCGGGTCAGTGGCCTGTGTCCGTGAAGACGCCTCACCGAACGAGGTGCCTTTTCAAACACCCGAAAGCATAGCCCGGAACCGCGCGATCATCGACACCTTTGTCGAACTTCTGACACGAACGCCCTTCCGGGAGCGCATGACGTTCGGGTGCCATCCGATTACGGTGGGTGGGGTGCGCTGTGGACGTCCGGCCGGTGGTCCACAGTGGTAGGGGAGGCCGACCATGGGACTCACCAGTCACAAGCTGCTCGCGCTGATGGCACTGTTCGCCGTGGCCACGGTGCTCGGCACGCTGTGGGTGTGGCCCCGGCTCGCGGTCCGCAGCTGGCCGGCGATGTTCCTGCGCCTCGGCACGATCGTCCTCACCCAGCTGGCCCTGGTCGCCACGCTCGGGCTCGCCGTGAACGACTACTTCGTCTTCTACAGCAGCTGGTCCGACCTCTTCGGGCACGACCGGGGCACGGGCGTCGTCCAGGGCGCCGCATCGCCCGGCGGCGGGCCCGGCCGCCCGTCCGCCGGGATCCAGGTGCTCGGCGCGGCGGACATCACCGGCGCCCCGGCGGGCAGCCGGGACCCGGCCCGGATCGGGCGGCTCGACAAGGTCCGCATCCCCGGCACCACGACCGGCCTGAGCACCGACGGCTACGTCTACCTGCCGCCGCAGTACTTCCAGCCGGGCGGCGAGCAGCGGCACTTCCCCGCCCTGCTCGTCCTGACCGGCTTCCCCGGCGACGCCACCAACCTCGTCACCAAGCTGCGCTACCCCGCGTACGAGCTCGACCTCCTGCGCCAGGGCGCGATGAACCCGACCGTCCTCGTGCTGATGCGCCCCTCGCCGTCCATGCCCCGCGACAGCGAGTGCGAGGACATCCCGAAGGGCCCGCAGGCGCAGTCGTACTTCACGACGGACGTCCCGGCCGACCTGCGCGCCTCCTACCGCGTGCTGGACGGCACCGGCGGCCTCGGCGTGATCGGCGACTCGACGGGCGGCTACTGCGCGCTCAAGCTCGGCATGGTGCACCCGCAGACCTTCGGCGCGGTGGTCTCGCTCTCCGGCTACTTCAAGGCGGCCGACGACGTCACGACCGGCGACCTGTTCGGCGGCAGTCCGCAGCGCCGCGACGAGGCCGACCTGAAGTGGCGCCTCGCGCACCTGCCGATGCCGGCGCTGTCGGCGCTGCTCGCGGACAGCAAGGAGGACGGGAGCACGTACGCGGACTCGTCGGCCTTCGCGGCGGCGGCCCGTCCGCCGTTCACGGTGGCGCAGGCGACGGTGGACTCGGGCGGGCACAACTTCACGACCTGGACGAGGCTGCTGCCGCCGTCGCTGACGTGGCTGAGCGACCACCTCAACGTGCCGTCACCGTAGGCGTGTTGGCATAGTGCTGCCCCCGCCCGGGGGGAGCGGACGGGGGCAGCTGGACGGGGAGGCAGCGGACGAGGAACACCGGGCCGGCCCCGGCGCGCCGCTACCAGGCGAGGAGCGGGAGCGGGGCGCCCGTGCGGGCGGGGAGTTCGAGGCGGGTCAGGAGTTCGGACGGGGACACCTCGACGACCCGGCAGCCCGCCCGGTGCCGGCAGTGGCGGCCGACCGACGCGTGGCGCAGCCGGCCGAGGCGGCGGCCGGTGGCGCCGATCACGAGGAGGTCGTCCGGGCCGGTCACGGCGCCGACCAGGGCGGGCCCGGGCTCGGCGTTGACCACCACGGGGTGGACGACGATGCCGGACGGGTAGCCGCCGTAGGCCTGTTCGAAGGCGATGTCGAGGCGCCGGCGGGCGGCGTGCTCCAGTTCGGACAGCGGCCGCAGCCCGTCCCGGTCGTGCGCGGTCCAGGCGGCGACCGGCACGAGCGTGGCGCGGTGCCGGGCCGCCTCTCCGACGGCGTGGTACAGGGCGGCGAGGCTGCTCAGTGATCCGCTCAGGCCGACGATCACTCGGGTGGTCCCGGTCATGGCCGTTCGCCTCCGTGTGCCAGTGTGGCTTCGTGTGGGTTCGTGACTTCGGTTCCGTCACGTCCAGTGAACCCCGGAACCACCCGGTCCGCGCCGGCGCTGACACCGCCATGACGCCCGCCCGCCGCATCTTGACGGCCCCCTGACACGGGTGCTCCGGAGGGCCTGTCTCAGCCCAGTCCCGGGACGAACTGGATGAGCAGGTCGATCGCCTTGATGCCGAGGAACGGCAGCACCAGCCCGCCCAGCCCGTACACCCGCAGGTTGCGCCGGAGCAGGTCGGTGGCGGAGGCGGGCTGGTAGCGGACGCCGCGCAGGGCGAGCGGGATGAGGGCGACGATGATCAGCGCGTTGAAGATGATCGCGGAGGCGATCGCGGACGTCGGGCTGTGCAGGCCCATGATGTTGAGGTGGTGCAGCCCGGGGTAGGCGTGCGCGAACATCGCGGGGATGATCGCGAAGAACTTGGCGACGTCGTTGGTGATCGAGAAGGTCGTCAACGCGCCCCGGGTGATGAGGAGTTGCTTGCCGACCCGGATGATGTCGATGAGCTTGGCCGGGTTGGAGTCGAGGTCGACCATGTTGCCGGCCTCCTTCGCCGCCGGGGTGCCGGAGTTCATGGCGACACCGACGTCGGCTTGGGCGAGGGCGGGCGCGTCGTTGGTGCCGTCGCCGGTCATCGCGACCATGTTCCCGGCGGCCTGCTCCTGGCGCAGGTAGGCGAGCTTGTCCTCGGGCGTGGCCTCGGCGAGGAAGTCGTCGACCCCGGCCTCCTCTGCGATGGCCTTGGCGGTGAGCGGGTTGTCGCCGGTGACCATGACGGTGCGGATGCCCATCCGCCGCAACTCGGCGAAGCGTTCGGCGATGCCCTCCTTGACGACGTCCTTGAGTTCGACGACGCCGAGCGCGCGGGCGCCGTGCCGGTCGTGGACGGCGACGAGCAGCGGGGTGCCGCCGGCCTCGGCGATCCGGTCGACGAGCGGCTTGGCCGCCATCGGCAGCCGGCCGCCGGACTGCACGACCCACTGGGCGACGGCGTTCGCCGCGCCCTTGCGGACGAGGCAGGTGGCGCCGTCGGGCCAGCTCAGGTCGACGCCGCTCATCCGGCTGTGCGCGGTGAACGGGACGGGCCGCTGCTCGCCGAGCTCGCCGGGGTGCCTTGGCGGCACCCAGTATTGACGGTTCGTCAGTTCCATCAGGGATCGCCCCTCCGGCGTCTCGTCCGCGATCGACGCCAACTGTGCTGCCTCGGCGAGCTGTTCGGTCGTGGCGCCGGGCAGCGGGTGCAGGGCGACGGCCTGCCGGTTGCCGTACGTGATGGTGCCGGTCTTGTCGAGGAGCAGCACGTCGACGTCCCCGGCGGCCTCGACGGCGCGGCCGGAGAGGGCGACGACGTTGCGCTGGACGAGCCGGTCCATCCCGGCGATGCCGATCGCGGAGAGCAGCGCGCCGATGGTCGTCGGGATGAGCGCGACCATCAGGGCGCACAGCACGACGGTGGTCTGCGGCGCGTGGGCGTAGATGGCCATCGGCTGGAGCGAGACGACGGAGAGGATGAAGATGATGGTGAGCGAGGCGAGCAGGATGTTGAGCGCGATCTCGTTCGGCGTCTTCTGCCGGTTCGCGCCTTCGACCAGGCTGATCATCCGGTCGATGAAGCTCTGCCCGGGGCGGGAGGTGACCCGGATGACGAGGTGGTCCGAGAGCACTTTGGTGCCGCCCGTGACGCCCGTCCGGTCGCCGCCGGACTCGCGGATGACCGGGGCGGACTCGCCGGTGATCGCCGACTCGTCGACGGTCGCGATGCCCTCGACCACTTCCCCGTCCTGTGGGATGACCTCGCCGGCCGAGACGAGCACGATGTCGTGCAGCATCAACTCCTCGGCGGGGATGACTTCGTGGCGGTGATCGCGGGTCCCGACCCGCCAGTGCAGGAGCCGCCGTGCGGTGGTGCCGGCTTGGGCGCGGCGCAGCGACTCGGCCTGCGCCTTGCCCCGGCTCTCGGCGACGGCCTCGGCGAGGTTGGCGAACAGCACGGTGAGCCAGAGCCAGAAGGAGATCACCCAGGCGAACACGCTCGGGCGGGCGATGGCGGTGAGCGTGGTGAGGGCCGAGCCGGTCTCGACGACCAGCATGACGGGGTTGCGCATCATCGTGCGCGGGCGGAGCTTGCGGACGGCGGCCGGCAGGGCCTCGGCGAGCTGCTGCCGGGTGATGAGCCGGCGGCGGCCCCGGGCGGGGCCGGTGGGCCGGTGGCTGGGGTGGCCGGGGTGGGGTGCGTGCTGCGGGTGGTCGGTGGTGTCCGTGAGGGCCGTACGGCTCATCGTCTCGGGGGACCTTCCGGGCTGCCCCTGTGGCGACGGGGCGGCGGGCTCAGGGGCGGCGGGAACGGCGGACAGCCCACCACCGGATTCCGGCGCGCCATGCCGGTCTTGACGCGGGCTTGGCGGCTTTGCGGCCTTCTTTGACAGTTCCCTGACACTCAGGGTCGCCCGTTCGGGGCGGGCTGTCAGGAAGCCGTCAAAGTCCGCCCCCGGGGCGTAGGTCACGCGTCAAGGACGGGTGCGATCGATGCCCGAAAGGTCTCCACTGGGAGCGAGGGCCGACGGCCCGCCACGACTTCCCTTGGAGCCCCCGATGACCACCGCCACCGCCCTGATCGACGTCGACGAGCCGCTGGAACGGACGATCCGCCTCGTGCCCGCCCCGGAGTGTCCCGCACCTGCACCCGCTGTCCCGGAGGCCGACGAGGCCCGGACGCGGCCGGTGCACTGCCGGATCGCGATGCACTTCGAGGACTGACCGCCACCCGCCCGACGTTTCGTAGGAGCCGCAATGACCCAGCTCGCCGCCCCTTCCTCCGCCATCTCCAGCGCAGCTCTCGGCGGTCCCTGGCCGGCCTCGGCGCGGTCGGGGCCGGGCGGGGAGGTGCTGGTCGGCGGGGTCGGCCTGGCGGAGGCCGCCGAGCGGTTCGGCACGCCGCTGTACGTGGTCGACGAGGCCGAGGTGCGGGCGCGGGCCCGGGCGTACCGGCGGGCGCTGCCGCACGCCGAGGTGCTGTACGCGGCGAAGGCGTTCCTGTGCAGCGCGATGGCCGACTGGGTGGCGGAGGAGGGGCTGGGGCTGGACGTCTGTTCGTCGGGCGAACTCTGGCTGGCCTCGTCGGCCGGGTTCCCGGCGCAGCGGATCCTGCTGCACGGCAACGCCAAGTCCCCGGAGGACCTGCGGCTGGCGCGGCGGCTTCGGGTGGGCCGGATCGTCATCGACGGGCCGGCGGAGATCGCCCGGCTCGCGGCGCTGGTGGCGGCGGACACCCCGCAGAAGGTGCTGGTGCGGGTGGTCCCGGGGATCGCGGCCGGGCACCACGCGGCGGTGCGGACGGGGGTGGGCGGGCAGAAGTTCGGCTTCCCGATCGAGGGCGGCGACGCGGCGGACGCGATCGCGCGGGTGCTCGACCAGCCCGGGCTCGAACTGGTGGGCCTGCACTGCCACTTGGGCTCGCAGATCACCGAGATCGAGCCGTTCCTGCGGGCGGTGGACGCGCTGGTGCGGCTGCTGGAGGCGGTGCGGGACCGGCACGGCATCGAGCTGCCCGAGCTGGATCTGGGCGGCGGCCACGGCATCCGCTACCTGCCGGGGGACTCCGCGCTCGACGTCGCCGAGTTCGCGGTGCGGGTGACGGACCGGCTCGCGGTGCGCTGCGCCGAGGCGGGGTTGGACGTGCCGCGCCTGATCGTCGAGCCCGGCCGGGCGATCGCGGGCCCGGCGGCGGTGGCGGTGTACCGGGTGCTGTCCGTGAAGCACACGGCGGACGGGCGGTGCTTCGCGGCGGTGGACGGCGGGATGAGCGACAACCCGAGGCCGGCGCTGTACGGGTCGGAGTACACGGTGAGGCTGGTGGGCCGCCGGTCGGATGCGGGGGAGGCGAGGGTCGACGTGGTCGGCCGCCACTGCGAGGCGGGGGACGTGCTGGTGCGCGATGCGCTGCTGCCCGCCGATCTGCGCCCCGGCGACCTGCTTGCGGTGCCGGCGGCCGGCGCCTACCAGCTCTCGATGGCGAGCGGCTACAACATGGTCGGCCGCCCGCCGGTAGCGGCGGTGAAGGACGGCCGGGCGCGGCTGCTGATCAAGAGGGAGACGGTCGAGGACTTCCGCCTGCGCGAAGTGGGGCGTTGAGCGCCCACTCGTTCGAGTGGTTTGACGTGTCTCCGCCCGTAGCAGCTGCTTTCCGCAGTCCAGACTGTCGCGACGAGCCACCGTGGCGCGTCGCGACAGAAGGAGTTCTCCATGGCCGACTGGGGCTATAGGAACGTGGGTTCGCCGGGCGACGCACTGGACATCAAGTCCATTACCGTCACTCCGGATCCACCGAAGCCAGGAAGCACCGTCACAGTCCGGTTCGACGCGGCCGCGATGGAGAAGATCGAGGACGGCGCCTACTTCGACGTCGTGATCAAGCTTGGCCTGGTCAAGCTGATCACGCGCAGGTACGACATCTTCGCGGAGCTTCGCGGCGGCGGCGCCGAGGGCCTGAAGCTGAGCTGCGACACCAGTAACGGAAAGAGTCCCATCCCGAAGGGGAACGCTGTCCTGACCGCCGTTATCGACCTCCCGAACGAAGTACCGAGGGCGAAGTTCAAGGTCGAGGTCCGCGCCTACACCGTCGACGAGGGCGACCTGGCGGCCCTGGACTTCGACCTCGACCTCCGGCCCGGCTTTCCGGCCTAGCCGTACCTGCGAAGGCCGACGTGCCCTCACCGCCTCGGAGCGGTGGGGGCACGTCGCTTGCGCGAGCTGCACGTTTATCGGTTGACTACAAGGACGCCTTCCGCATGACCACGTCACCTGACACGCTGTCATCGTCACTCCGGGATCCGTGGCCCCGGTCTTCAGGGGCAGTGGCCGGCCTGGGAGTTGGGCAGGCAGGGCGAAGGAGGATCCCCCGGAAGAAGGGAAGTCTCCGTGTCAAAGCGCATCCTTGCGTTCGTCAGCGTGCTGGTGGGCGCGATCCTCGCATGCACGACCGTCGGGGCCGGTACGGCGTCGGCCGCCTCCGGTGACTGGACGGCACAGGCTCCGGTCGGCGGCGGTTCGAGTGCCGGTCCGACGTTGGCGTCCTTCAACAACCGTGTGTACGCGGCCTGGAAGGGCGCGGGCGACGATCCGCGGATGTTCTACGCCTCCAGTTGGGACAACGATCACTGGACGGACCAGGCCGCGGTCGGGGGCGGTACGAGCACCAGTCCGACGCTCGCCGCCTTCAACGGGAGGCTGTACCTGGCGTGGAAGGGCGCGGGCGACGACCAGCGGATGTTCTACGCCTCCAGCCCCGACGGAACGAACTGGACGGACCAGACCGCGGTGGGCGGCGGCACGAACTCCGCTCCCGCGCTGGCGACTTACAACGGCCGGCTCGTCCTGGCGTGGAAGGGCGCGGGCGACGACCCGCGGCTGTTCTTCAGCGTGAGCTGGGACGGTCGGTCCTGGTCGGACCAGCGGGAGGTCGACGGCGGCGGTGCCACCAGCACCGGCCCGGCGTTGGCCGAATTCGCGGGCAAGCTGTATCTGGCGTGGAAGGGCGCCACTGACGAGCACGTCTATTACGCGACCACCGACAACGGCAACAGCTGGACGCAGCGGGGCTGGGTCCAGGGCGTGGGCGGGACGAGTCACTCCCCGGCGCTGGCAGCGTTCAACCAGGCGATCTTCGTGGCGTGGAAGGGCGCGGGCGACGACCAGCGGATCTTCTACACGGCGAGCAGCAACGGCCAGAACTTCGGCGAGCAGCGCCAGTTGGGCGGTGGCACCAGCAACGGTCCTGCGCTGGCGGCGTCCGGCAACTGCCTGTTCCTGGCCTGGAAGGGCGCGTATGCGGATCAGCGGATGTTCTACTCGTACAGCCCCGACGCCGGGGCGTGAGTAGAGGATGGTCGGTGCGCGGGAAGTCGACCTGGCCGACTTCTCGCGCACGCGGTTTTCTGGCGGAGGGGTTGTGCCACCTCATGACATCGGCTTCTCGCGGTCAGGCTCGGCGGCGTAGGACGTGAGGCGACCGGCGAGCGCGATGACGAGGGCGCGGAGTTCGTCGGGGCGCTCGATGACGAACGGCCGGTCGAGTGCGGCGAGGACCGGAGGCAGCCAGTCGAGTCGCTCCGCCCGTAGCTCGACGTGCCGCCAGCGCTCGGTCGTGCGGTCCTCGCCGGCTTCGGACTCGTGCTCCTCCAGGTTCGCGACGCTGACGGGAAGGTGGGCGCGGATCTGCTCGACCGTCCCGTGGATCCGCAAGGACACCTCATGCCGGTAGTCGGCCGTGGCGAATCCCGACAACACGCGCTCGGCCGGACCGGGACCCACGGGCGGTTCGAACGAGCCGGGCAGGGTCCTCGCGTCGGCGATGCGATCGAGCCGGAAGGTCCGGTCCTCGCCGATCCGGGCGTCCTTGCCCGTGACGTACCACCGGCCCGCATGGGCCACGATCCCGTACGCGTGCAGGGTGCGTTCGCTGCGCCGTCCGTCGCGGTCGGTGTAGCGGACCGAGACCGGTCGGTGGTGGTGCACCGCATCGGCGATCGTGAGCAGGACCCCGGCGTCCGGGGTGTCGAACTCGCCAGGCCGATCCGTGAAGGCGAGAGCTGCCAGGAGCGTGTCGAGCCGGCGGGCGATGTGCTTGGGCAGCACCCGCCGGATCTTCGCCGATGCCGTCTCGCTCGCCGTGCGCTCCGTCGTCGCCAGCCCTGCCCGGCGCCCGGCGACCAGGCCGAGCAGGACGGCCAGTGCCTCGTCGTCGCCGAGCATGAGCGGCGGCAGGCGGTACCCGGGGGCGAGCCGGTACCCGCCGTAGCGGCCGCGCACCGACTCCACGGGAATGTCGAGGTCGATCAGCTAGTCCACGTACCGGCGCACGGTGCGCCCTTCGACGCCGAGCCGGTCGGCGAGTTCGGCCACCGTCCGGGTGCCGCCGGACTGCAGCAGCTCCAGGAGTGTCAGCACGCGGCCGGTGGGTCGAGGCATATCCGCAGCTTAACGCGAATAGAGGACCGATTCTGTCCAGTATTTCTCCTAGCCTGCGACATGCAACGCCTCCAGCACAGCCAAGGAGATCCCCATGGACTTCGTCTCGATCCGCATCATCACCGGCGACGTAGCTCGCCTCGTCGAGTTCTACGAGCGGGCCACAGGGGCGCGGGCGACGTGGGCCAATGAAGACTTCGCCGAACTCAGGACCACGGGCGCCACCCTCGCGATCGGCAGCACCCGCACCGTCCCGCTGTTCGCTCCGGGCTCCGCCCGCCCGGCGTCCAACCACAGCGTGATCACCGAGTTCCTCGTCGACGACGTGGACAGCGTGTACAAGAACCTGACCGGCTTCGTCACGGACTTCGTCACCGAGCCCACCACGATGCCCTGGGGCAACCGGTCGCTGCTGTTCCGCGACCCCGACGGCAACCTCGTCAACTTCTTCACCCCCGTCACCCCGGCGGCCATCGAGAAGTTCGCACGCTGACGCCGGGCAGGGATGAACACCGGGCCAGAGCAAAAGCAACACCGCCGTTCGCCCGCGGAAACGCGGGTGAAACGGCATCAACAAAAAGTTTGACTCGCTGTTCCGGTCGACGGGCCACACGCCCCGTTCCCTTCCGCTGCGCCCACCCCTCACGCGCCGGGGCTCTCCCCCCGAGCCCCGCTGTGCCTCCGGAGGCTCCCTGTGTCCCAGGCCCCCGACGCATCCGCGTCCGCATCCACCGCCGCACCCGCCCGGCACCCGGTCGACGAAGTCCTGCCGGCCGCACGGCTCGGACTGCTCGGTCTGCAGCACGTGCTGGTGATGTACACCGGCTGTGTCACCGTCCCGCTCGTCTTCGGCGCGGCGGCCAAGCTCGACACCTCCACCATCGGACTGCTCATCAACGCCGACCTGCTGGTGGCCGGGCTGGTGACGCTGCTTCAGGCACTCGGCATCGGCAAGGTGCTGGGCGTGCGGCTCCCGGTTGTCGCGGGCGCCACCTTCACCGCCGTCACCCCGATGATCCTCATCGCGGGCGAGTACGGGATGCAGGCGGTGTACGGCTCGATGATCGCCGCAGGTGTCTTCGGCCTCCTCGTCGCCGTACCGTTCGCCCGCGCGGTCAGGTTCTTCCCGCCGCTGGTCAGCGGGTCGGTCATCACCGTCATCGGGCTGTCGCTGATCGGGGTGGCGGCCGGGCTGATCGCCGGGTACGACTCCACCGCCAAGAACTACGCCGCCCCGAGCCACCTCGCCCTGGCCGGCGGCATCGTGCTGCTCATCGTCCTGGTCAACCGTTTCACCAGCGGCTTCCTCTCCCAACTCGGTGTCCTGCTCGGTCTGATCGTCGGCACCCTGGTCGCCATCCCGATGGGCCTGACGGACTTCTCCTCCGTGGGCGGCGCCGACTGGTTCGGCCTGGCCTCGCCCTTCCACTTCGGTGCGCCGCACTTTCCGGTCGCCGCCGTCATCTCGATGTGCGTGGTCATGCTGGTGACGTTCACCGAGTCGACAGCGGACATGCTCGCCGTGGGCGAGATGACAGGCCGGCCGGTCTCCCGCAAGGACCTGGCCCGCGGTCTGGCCGTCGACGGTGTCTCCGGCATCTTCGGCGGGATCATGAACGGCTTCCTGGACACCGTCTTCGCCCAGAACGTCGGCCTGGTCGGCATGACCAAGGTCCGCAGCCGTTACGTCGCCGCGGTGGCAGGCGGCATGCTCGTCGTCCTCGCCCTCATCCCGAAGCTGGGCGAGATCGTGGCCTCCCTGCCCGGCCCGGTGATCGGCGGCGCGGGCCTGGTCATGTTCGCCACGGTCACGGCGGTCGGCATCAACACGCTGCGCAAGGTGGAGTTCGAGGGCGCGGGCAACCTGCTGATCGTCGCGGTCGCCATTGGCGTGGGCATGCTCCCGGTCGTGGCGCCGAACATCTACCACGCCTTCCCGACCTGGGTGCAGATCATCGGCGGCAGCGCCATCACCAGCACGACGCTGGCCGCGTTCGTGCTGAACCTGCTGTTCAACCACACACCCGGCCGGAAGGCGGCTGAACCGGAGGCGGGAAGGGGGGCCTTGGAGGCCGACCCTGATTCCGCGCCCGCGACCTGAGGGGCGAGCGGGAAGTCGGCTGGGCCGACTTCCCGCGCAACCGTGTTCAGGCGGACGGGAGTTCGTTGCTCTTGATGGCGGTGACGAACGCGGACCACGCGGAGGCGGGGAAGAGGAGCGCCGGCCCGCTGGGGTCCTTGGAGTCCCGGACGGGGACGATGCCGGCGAAGCCGTCGGCGACCTCGATACAGTTGCCCTGGTCGCCACTGAACGTGCTCTTCCGCCACACGGTGCCCGGGTCGGTGTCCATCACTCAAGTTCCTTTGCAATTTTCGCGATAAGCCGCCGCGACGGCCCGACATCCAGTGCCGAAGCCCGGAGTCGGTCAAACGCCTGATCATGGGCTGCGACGTCGTCATCCCGTTCGAGGTAAAGGCTACTCGTCATGGCCTCCGTGTACACCACGTCGAGATCATTTCGAACGGGGAACTCCAAGACCACGAATGAGCCGAGCACTCCCGCATGGGCGCCGGCCTCGAACGGCACGACTTGCAAGGTGACATGCGGCTCTTTGGAGGCGGCCACGAGCTGCTGCAACTGCTTGGCCATGACCAGCTTGCCTCCAATCACCCTTCGTAGTGCGGCCTCATCCACGATGGCCCAGAGCTTCAGCGGCTCCTCCCGGCGGAGCGCAGCATTCTGTCGAGCCAGGCGCACATCGACGAGGGCATTGATCACCTCGGGCGTGGCCTCCGGTCGGAGCCCGCGAATCACGGCCCGCGCGTAGTCGGCGGTCTGGAGCAGCCCCGGGATGAGCGACGACTCGAAGTTCCGAATCGCCACCGCCTCTGCCTCGAAGCTGATGAACGACGCGTAGCGCTGCGAGATCACGTCGGAGTACGGCTGCCACCACACCCGGCGCTTTCCCTCGCGAGCCAGCGTCGCAAGCGCCTCTCTGGTTGCGGGGTCGGTGACTTCATAGACGTCGAGCAGTATCCCGACCTCGTTCGCCCGCACTCCGTGCCGGCCGTTCTCCAGTCGGCTGACCTTGGACTGGTGCCAGCCGAGCCGGGCTGCCACGTCGTCAACCTTGAGGCTGAGGCCCTCCCGGATCCTCCGAAGCTCGGCTCCCAGCATTCGGCGGCGAACCGTTGGTGTTGCGGCCACGCTCCGACCTCCCCTCGTCGCGCTCTGTCGTCGGATCACAGTCTGGCGTGACTGGAGTGGTTTCGTCACGTCAGATCTCGAAAGCCATATGTACTTTGCTGGATCCGGTTGCATCAATCCGCCGCCAAGGAGCATGCTACGAAGCGTGGTGATGCTCACCACACAGCGTGATCCTGCTGGTTCATCGCTCGGGCATTCCCTTGCCTCTCGCCGGCCTTCGGATCGCGATCTTTCCCACCACACCCGGAGGAGGCCTCGCCATGCCCGGAACGTTGGAGAAGTTCTCGTACTGGCTGCCGAGACACCACAAGTCCGTCGCTGCGGCCAGAAAGCTGCTCCGCGAGTTCCTCGCCGACCAGCCCGGTGGTGAACCGTTCATCTCCAACGGCGAGTTGGTGCTGAGCGAGCTCGTCACCAACGCCGTGCTCCACGCCCGCACCGCGCCCGGGCGGCTCATCTACATGCAGTTCGAGCTGTGCCCCGATCTCCTCCGCATCGAGGTGCACGACGCCGACTCGACGCGGCCCACGCTGCAGCCCGCCGACTGCCACGACGAAGCCGGGCGCGGGCTCTGGCTCGTCTCCCAGCTGGCGTCCCGCTGGGGGTGCTGCCCGCGCGTCGGTGGCGTCGGCAAGGCGGTCTGGGCCATGGTCGGGAGCGGGCAGTGAGCGCTGAACTCCCCTTCGCCGTCTCGGTCGAGATCAAGGGCGTCACGAAGGCCGCGACCTTCTCCCGCCTCCCCGACGCCCTCGCCGCCGTCCGCACCGCCGTCGCCCGTCTCCCGCTCGACGACGACCAGGCCGACTTCCTCGACGACCTGTTCTCCCCCCACTCCGCCGACCGCATCGCCCATCAGCTGGTGGAAGTCGGCGCCATGCGCGTGATCGCGTTCATCGGCATCGAGCCCCACCCGATCTACCTCTGCCCGGACCAGGACTGATCGGGTAGACGTCCGAACCGCCCCGGCCTACCCGGCCGAGGCGGTTCTTCATGCCCCTGGCCGTGCCGGCGGCCAGGGGTTCAGAGCAACGCGGCGACGCTCTCGCACTTCACGCTGCCGCTGGCCTTGCCGTCGTGTCCGGGGGTGATCTGGCTGATCGGAACGTTGGTGAACGTGACGGTGTCGCCAGTCCGGCTCGCGGATGCGCCGACGGGGGATTCGCCGGTCCAGATGACGCTGTTCGCCGAGTTGATGCCGGCAGTCAGCAGGACGCTGAAGCTCCCGTTGCCGTCGAAGGCAAGGGCGACGGAGGCGTCCCCGTCCTGGGTGGCCGCGACCAGGGTCAGCTTGCCGGATGCGGACTTTTCGCCAAGGCAGGAGCCCGCCGGGAACTTGTAGGTGGCGGTGGTTTCCCCGGTGACGGTGATGGCGTTCGCGCCGCCGGCCGCAGCAGCCGGATCACCCGACCCTGCGGCCGGCTTGGAGGCAGGCGCAGAGGTGGTCGGAGCCGCCGGGACCTGCGAAGCGGGCGCCGAGGACGCCGATGACGACGAGGACGACGAAGAGGGCCCACAAGCCGCGAGGGAGGCGATGGACACGGCGGCGATTCCAGTGGCGCACAAGCGAGTTATTCGATTCATGAGCCGGACTCTATTGCTCCCGCCCAGCGCGGTGGCCAACAAACGGCGTCGTGTCGGGAGTCCTTCGCGCGCGAGAAGTCGATGTGGCCGACTTCTCGCGCACGCGCGTTCAGACGGAGGGGAGTTCGCCGGCCTTGACGTCCGTGACGTATGCCGCCCGCGGATCACCGCGAAACACGAGCGCGGGCCCGCTGTGGGCCTTCGAGTCGCGGACGGGGACGATGTCGGCGAAGCCGTCGGCGACCTCGATGCAGTTGCCCTGGACAGCGCTGTACGTGCTCTTCCGCCACACAGCGCGCTGGTCGGGGTGGATCATTCGAGCCTGTTCGTGGTTTGCATGGGAAGTCGGACGGGCCGACTTCCCGCGCGAGCCATGTCAGGCGTTGGGGGAGTTCGTCGGTCTTGAGGGCGGCGACGAACGCAGTCCATGTGTCGGCGGGGAAGACGAGTGCCGTCGGTGGTCACGTGGCGTATCTCCATGCAGTCGTTCGCCTCAGCGCTGTAGCAGCTCTTGTGCGAGCCCGGACGGGCAGCTGCGTAAGAAGTCGGCCAGTCCGACTTCCTGCGTAAGCTGCGGCGCCCCCACGGAGACCACGACGAGGCTGGCGAAGGGGTCTCGGCCCGCCCCGTCGAGCGGGGCGGGCCGAG
>NZ_JBFBDY010000123.1:0-16229 GCF_040683475.1 Kitasatospora sp. NPDC093558
TACACGACGCTCTTCGGATGTGCCGTGCCCGACGCGGTGCTCAACGGCGACCCGGCCCCCGGAGGCCGGCTGCCCGCCAACGCGCACTTCTCCTTCCCGGGCTGCGAGGGCGACGCCCTGCTGATGCTCCTCGACGCCCAGGGCATCGAGTGCTCGACCGGCTCCGCGTGCTCGGCGGGCGTTCCGCAGCCGAGCCACGTGCTCCTGGCCATGGGCGCCGACCCGCTGCTGGCGCGCGCGTCGCTGCGGTTCTCCCTCGGCCACACCTCCACCCAGGACGACGTGAAGGCCCTGGCCCAGGCGATCGCCCCCGCCGTCCAACGCGCCCGCAACGCGGGCCCGATGGCGGTCCGGCGGTAGGGGAGCGGGGAAGCCGGTTATCGGCTCGGGGAAGAGCGGCGGCAGCACGTACGCTTGTCTGCATCATGACTGACTTCCCGGGTGCCCCGACCGCTCCGTCCACTGGCCGTCTGCGCGTGCTCGCGGCGATGTCCGGCGGGGTGGACTCCGCCGTCGCCGCCGCCCGCGCCGCCGAAGCGGGGCACGAGGTGACCGGGGTCCACCTGGCGCTGTCGTCGAACCCGCAGTCCTTCCGGACCGGCGCCCGCGGCTGCTGCACCATCGAGGACTCCCGGGACGCCCGCCGCGCCGCGGACGTCATCGGCATCCCCTTCTACGTGTGGGACCTCGCCGAGCGCTTCCGCGAGGACGTCATCGACGACTTCGTCGCCGAGTACGCAGCCGGCCGCACCCCCAACCCCTGCCTGCGCTGCAACGAGAAGATCAAGTTCGCCGCGCTGCTGGACAAGGCGATCGCGCTCGGCTTCGACGCCGTCTGCACCGGCCACTACGCCCGGATCGTCGACCTCCCGGACGGCCGCCGCGAGCTGCACCGCGCCGTGGACGGCGCCAAGGACCAGTCGTACGTGCTCGGCGTCCTGGACGCCGACCAGCTGGCCCACTCGCTGTTCCCGCTCGGCGACACCACCAAGGACGTCATCCGCGAGGAGGCCGAGCGCCGGGGCCTGGCCGTCGCCAAGAAGCCGGACAGCCACGACATCTGCTTCATCGCGGACGGCGACACCCAGGGCTTCCTCGCCAAGCACCTCGGCACCGCGACCGGCGACATCCTCGACGTGGACGGCACCAAGCTCGGCGAGCACGACGGCGCGTACGGCTTCACCATCGGCCAGCGCAAGGGCCTGCGGATCGGCCGCCCGGCACCGGACGGCAAGCCGCGCTACGTGCTCGACATCTCCCCGGTCAACAACACCGTCACCGTCGGCCCGGCCGAGGGCCTGGACGTGGTCGGGCTGACCGCGATCCGCCCGCGCTGGTGCGGCGGCGAGCCGGCCGCCGACGGGCGCTACACCGCCCAGCTGCGCGCGCACGGCGAGGAGGTGCCGGTCTCGGCCACCGTCGTGTCCGGCGAACTCCGGGTGAGCCTCGACTCCCCGGCCCGCGGCATCGCCCCCGGCCAGGCCGTGGTCCTGTACGACGGCACCCGCGTGGTCGGCTCCGCCACCATCGCGACGACCGAGCGCCCGGCCGTCCACGCCTGAAACCCCGGTGAGCGATCCCCGGGCGGCGTGATAGACCGGACAGCACTATGAATATCTGCGTCTTCTGCTCCGCGTACTCGCTCGACGACCGCTACACCGCCCCCGCCGCCGAGTTCGCCCGGCTCCTCGGCGAGGGTGGGCACACCCTGGTCTGGGGTGGCTCGAACGCCGGGCTGATGGGTCTGCTGGCCGACGGGGTGAAGGAGGCCGGCGGCACGCTGGTCGGCGTGCTGGTCGAGATGCTCAGGCACAAGGGGTACGAAGGCGCCGACGAACTGGTCATGACCCGCGACCTGGCCGAGCGCAAGGCCGAGCTCGCGGCCCGCGCGGACGCCATCGTCGTGCTCGTCGGCGGGCTGGGGACGCTGGACGAGGTCACCGAGGTGCTGGAGCTCAAGAAGCACGGCATGTTCGAGAAGCCCGTCGTCGTCCTCGACACCGCGGGGTTCTACTCGGGCCTGCGCACCCAGCTGGAGCGGATGGACGCCGAGGGCTTCCTGCCGCGCCCGCTCGGCGAGCTGATCGCCTTCGCCGACACGCCCGCCGAGGTGTTTGCGCAGCTCAAGGCCTGAGAGGATCGGGTCCATGGCTGCACATCTGATCACCGGCGCCGGCTCCGGCATCGGCGCCGCCCTGGCCGGGCGCCTCGCCGGGCGCGGGGACGACCTCTGGCTCCTGGCCCGCGACGCCCGCCGCGCCGCCGAACTGCGCGAGCGCTTCCCCGGCGCCCGCACCCTGGTCGGCGACCTGGGCGACCCGGCCAAGCTCGCCTGGGCCCTCGGCCACCAGGAGCTGCCGGTCGAACTGGACTCGCTGCTGCACGTCGCGGGCACGGTCGAGCTCGGCCCGGTCGGCGACCTGCCGGTCAAGGTCTGGAACGAGACCCTCAGCGTCAACCTCGTCGCCCCGGCCGAGCTGACCCGCCTCCTGCTGCCCTCGCTGCGCCTGGCCAAGGGGCACGTCGTGTTCGTCAACTCCGGCGCCGGCCTGCGCGCGGGCGCCGACTGGGCGGCGTACGCGGCGAGCAAGCACGGCCTCAAGGCGCTCGCCGACGCGCTGCGCGAGGAGGAGCACGCCGGCGGCGTCCGCGTCACCTCGGTGTACCCCGGCCGCACCGCCACCGCGATGCAGGTCAAGGTGCACCAGCAGGAGGGCAGGTCCTACGACGCGGGCCGCTGGATCGAGCCGGACTCCGTCGCGAAGGCGATCCTCGCGGCCCTGGACGCCGGCCGCGACGCGGAGCTCACGGACATCAGCGTCCGCCCGGGCCGCTGAAGCCACGGCGGCGCGGGCCACGGCGGCGCCGCGCATTAGGCTCGGACGGGTGAGCACCCCACACCCCTTCCCCGACCTGTACGGCGCCGCCACCGGTGTCGGCTCGCTGCCCGGCACCGACGCGCGCGAGGCCGCCAGGACCTCCACGGGGGCCCTGGAGCACCTGCCGTTCCTCCCCGAACTGCCCGCGCGCGGGCCGGGCGCCGACATGATCGGCCGCAGCGCCGGCCTGCTGGCCGAGCTGTTCGCGCAGACCGAGCCGAGCGGCTGGCGCTTCGCCGACCGCCCCGGCCGGGACACCCGGCGGGCCCGCTCCTGGCTCGGCGAGGACCTGGACGCGCTGGAGGAGTTCACCCAGGGCCACCAGGGCCCGCTCAAGGTGCAGGCCGTCGGCCCGTGGACGCTCGCGGCGAGCATCGAGCTGAAGCACGGCGAGAAGGCGCTCGCCGACCGCGGCGCCTGCCGGGACATCGCCGAGTCGCTCACCGAGGGCCTGCGCCGCCACCTCGCCGAGGTCCGCAAGCGGGTGCCCGGAGCCGAGGTGGTGCTCCAGCTCGACGAGCCCTCGCTGCCCGCCGTGCTGGCCGGCGCGGTGAAGACCGCGAGCGGCTTCCAGCGGCTGCGCGCGGTGGACCGCCAGGTCGCCGAGGAGGCGCTGCGCGAGCTGATCCGCGCCCTGGACGCGCCGGTCGTCGTGCACTGCTGCGCGCCCGAGGTGCCGATCCCGCTGCTGCGCCGGACGGGCGTGGCCGGCGTCTCGCTGGACTTCTCGCTGCTGACCGAGCGCGCCGACGACGACCTCGGCGAGGCCGTCGAGGCGGGCACGATGATCCTCGCGGGTGTCGTCCCCTCCACCGACCAGGAGGTGTCGGACCCGGCCGGTAGTGTCCAGGGTGTCAGGACCTTGTGGCGCAGGCTCGGGTTCGCCCCGGAGCTGCTGGGCCGTCGTGTGCTCGTGACACCGACCTGCGGGCTGGCCGGGGCCTCCCCGGCGTACGCGCGCAAGGCGCTGCTGCTCGCGGCGCGGGCGGCGCAGAGCCTGGTGGACAACCCGGAATGAGAACGTAGGAGGCTTGCGGTGGTGGCTGTCGAGGGCTGGGAGGACGTCCCGGCGGAGGTGCGCAGGCGGCACGCCGAGCTGGCGGCGGAGATCACCGACCACCGCGCCCGCTACTACGAGCAGGACGCGCCGGTCGTCTCCGACGCCGAGTTCGACGCCCTGATGCGCGAGTTGGAGGCGCTGGAGGCCGAGCACCCGGCCCTCGTCACCCCGGACTCGCCGTCCCAGAAGGTCGGCGGCGCCCCCACCGAGCTGTTCGCCGCGGTCGAGCACCGCGAGCGCCTGCTCAGCCTCGACAACGCGATGGACGACGACGAGCTCGCCGCCTGGGCCGAGCGCGTCGCCGGCGAGCTGGCCGGCATCGACTACCACTACCTGTGCGAGCTCAAGGTGGACGGCCTGGCCGTCAACCTCACCTACGAGAACGGCCAGTTGGTGCAGGCCGCGACCCGCGGCGACGGCCGGGTCGGCGAGGACATCACCCCGAACGTCCGCACCATCAAGGAGATCCCGCACCAGCTCAAGGGTGAGAACGTCCCCGAGCTGGTGGAGATCCGCGGCGAGGTCTACTTCCCGACCGAGGCCTTCGACGCGCTCAACGCCTCGTTCGCGGAGGAGAACGAGCGCCGCCGCCAGGAGAACGAGGAGCGCGCCAAGGAGGGCAAGCGGCCCCGGGCGCTGATCCGGCTGTTCATGAACCCCCGCAACGCCGCCGCCGGTTCGCTGCGCCAGAAGGACCCGCTGGTCACCGCCTCCCGCCCGCTGCACATGGTGGTGCACGGCATCGGCGCCCGGGTCGGCTTCGACATCGACGACCAGTCGCACGCGTACGAGCTGCTGCGCGGCTGGGGCCTGCCCACCGCCCGGCACAACAAGGTGGTCGGGACGCTCGACGAGGTGCGGGCGTTCATCAAGCACTTCGGCGAGCAGCGGCACTCGGTCGAGCACGAGATCGACGGCGTGGTCGTCAAGGTGGACGAGATCGCCCTCCAGGGCCGCCTCGGCGCCACCTCCAAGTCGCCGCGCTGGGCGATCGCGTGGAAGTACCCGCCGGAGGAGGTCACCGGCAAGCTGGCGGAGATCCGGGTCGGCGTCGGCCGCACCGGCCGGGCCACGCCGTTCGCGGTGCTCGCGGAGCCGGTGAAGGTGGCCGGTTCGATGGTGCAGTACGCGACGCTGCACAACCAGGAGATCGTCAAGGCCAAGGACGTCCTGCTCGGCGACACCGTCGTGCTGCGCAAGGCCGGTGACGTCATCCCCGAGATCCTCGGCCCGGTCTACGACCTGCGGGACGGCACCGAGCAGGCCTTCGTGATGCCCTCGCACTGCCCGGAGTGCGCCGCCGTGCTGCGCCCGATGGCCGAGGGGGACATCGACCTGCGCTGCCCGAACGCACAGCACTGCCCGGCCCAGATCCGCGAGCGGATCGCCTTCCTCGGCGGGCGGTCCTGCCTGGACGTCGAGGGCCTCGGCTACGTCGCGGCCACGGCGCTGACCCAGCCGCTGGAGCCGGCCGAGGCGCCGGTGCGCAACGAGGGTGACGTCTTCGGCCTGACGGTCGAGCAGCTGCTGCCGATCAAGGTGCTGGTCCGCGACCAGAAGACCGGTATGCCCAAGCTGGACGACGTCACGGGCGAGGAGAAGGAGGTGTTCTTCTTCGCGAACCTCAAGGGCCAGCCCAAGAAGAACACCGAAGTGCTCCTGGAGAACCTGGAGAAGGCCAAGGACCGCCCGCTCTGGCGCTTCCTGAACGGCCTGTCGATCCGGCACGTCGGCCCGGTCGCGGCGCAGGAGCTGGCGCGGGAGTTCCGCGATCTCGACCGGATCTTCTCGGCCACCGAGGAGGAACTGGCCGCCGCCGAGGGCGTGGGCCCGACCATCGCCCGCTCGATCAAGGAGTGGTACGAGGAGGAGTGGCACCGCGAGATCCTGGAGAAGTGGCGCGCGGCCGGCGTCCGCTTCGTCGAGGAGCCCGCGGACGAGGAGGAGGCGGAGCGCCCGCTGGAGGGCCTGACCGTGGTGGTCACCGGCACGCTGGCCGGGCACACCCGGGACGGCGCCAAGGAGGCGCTGACCTCGCGTGGAGCGAAGGTGACCGGTTCGGTTTCGAAGAAGACCCACTTCGTGGTCGTC
This sequence comes from Kitasatospora sp. NPDC093558, assembly GCF_040683475.1. Classification (NCBI taxonomy): domain Bacteria; kingdom Bacillati; phylum Actinomycetota; class Actinomycetes; order Kitasatosporales; family Streptomycetaceae; genus Kitasatospora; species Kitasatospora sp. NPDC093558. The sequence continues at coordinate 6,031 of NZ_JBFBDY010000123.1, forward strand.
GGCGACAACCCGGGGTCCAAGTACGACAAGGCCGTTCAGCTCGGACTGCCCGTCCTCGACGACGCCGGCTTCGCCGTCCTGCTCGCCGACGGGCCCGCCGCCGCTCGCGCCCACCTGGGCCTCGACACCCCTGAGGACGCCCCTGAGGAGACCCCCGCGGAGGCCCCCGCCGAAGGCTGACCCGAGCCGCGCGTGGCCGATTCCGTCTTGTTATCGTCCTGATGCAACGTCACCGGGTGCCGCTCAGTGAAAGCGGGCACAGTGTCCCTGAGCGACACCCGGGCACGGTGGCGCGTTTCCGGTTGTCCGAAAGTCTGCCCACCGGGTGGACCCCGGCATACCCTGGAGCGCAACAGAGTGTCAGCAGGGGTGGGGGCACCGGCTGAGCCGGTACTCCGCGGGGTCGCTCCATGCCCGCCAGCAGTCGGTACCGGCACGGTGCCTCACCGTAAGGCGGCCTGACGGGGCGGGCCCGACGGAGGACAGGGCTTATGGATCGTACGACCGGCGGCGCGCCCACACGCCCGCCGCAGGGGGTGGCGGGTGCGGTCCTGCTGCTCGGCGTGCTGCTGGCCGGAGCCGCGCCGCTCATCCCGCTGGCCGTCCTGGTCTACCGGTACGAACCCGAGCTGTTGCCGCTGTTCGCGGTGCCGCTGGCCGTCCTGGTCGCGGCGTGGCGGATCGCCCGGGACCGCGCCCGCGACCAGCTGACCGACCCGCTGACGGACCTGCCCAACCGTCAGGCCCTGCTGCTGGCCGCCCAGGAGGCGATCGCCGAGCACGAACAGGGCTACAGCGTCGGTCTCATACTGCTCGACCTCGATCGCTTTCGATCACTCAACGACACCCTCGGTCACACCGCCGGTGACCGGCTCCTCGTGCACATCGCCCGCCGGCTGCACCGCGCGCTGCGCTCCGGCGGCGTGGCCGGCAGCCCCACCCGCGAGTGCATCGACGACGTCTTCGCCGGCCTGCCCCGGCACTACCGCCGCGGCCGCCCCATGGTGGCCCGGATGGGCGGCGACGAGTTCGCCGTCCTCCTGCCCGGCATCAACTACCCGGACTGCCTGGAGCGCGTCGCCAAGGCGCTGATCGCCGAACTCGCCGCCCCGATCCGGCTGGACGGGCTGCTGCTCGTCCTGGAGGCCAGCGCGGGCGTCTGCGTGTTCCCGCAGCACGCGCAGGACGCCGAGTCGCTGCTGCGCCGCGCCGACGTCGCGATGGGCCACGCCCAGCGCGGGCGCAGCGGCGTCGAGCAGTACGACGAGACGCAGGACGCCGACACCCCGTACCGGATCGGGCTCCTCGGGGACCTGCGCCGCGCGCTGGAGACCGGCGAGGTGCAGCTGCACTACCAGCCGAAGGTGGCCTTCGACGGCCGGGTGGTGGGCCTGGAGGCGCTGCTGCGCTGGGAGCGGCCGGGCCAGGGCCGGGTGTCGCCGGACGAGTTCGTCGGGCTCGCCGAGTCCAGCGGGCTGATGCCGCGGCTGACCGACTACGTGCTGGAGGCGGCGGTCGGCCAGCTCGCGTACTGGCGCGACCAGGGCCTCCAGGTGCAGGTCGCGGTGAACGTCTCGCCGCGCGACGTGCTCAACCCCGGCTTCGCGCAGCGCGTCGCGGGGCACCTGGTGCGCCACCAGGTGCCGGCCCACGCGCTCCAGCTGGAGATCACCGAGCGGCTCCTGCTGGACGACTCCCGGCGGGCCGCCGACACCCTCGCCGAGCTGCGCGGCTACGGCGTCGGGATGTCGCTGGACGACTTCGGCACCGGGCACTCCTCGCTGGTGCGGCTGCGCAGCCTGCCGGTCGGCGAGCTGAAGATCGACCGCTCCTTCGTCTCGCGGATGGTCGCCGACGACCACGACGCGGCGGTGGTGCGCTGCTCGGTGGAGCTCGCGCACTCGCTGGGGCTGACCGTGGTCGCCGAGGGCGTCGAGGACGACGAGACCTGGGAGCGGCTGCACTGCATGGGGGTGGACGCGGTGCAGGGCTGGCTGGTGTCGGCCGCGCTGCCGCCGGAACAGGCCACCGCCTGGCTGCGGGTGCACCGCACCGGCAGCCCGACCGTGGAGCGGCTGGCCGCCACGCTGCCGCCCGTCATCAAGCCGGCCGTCCAGAAGGTCCCGGGCGGGAAGCCCGCGATGCCGCCGGTCCTGCCGCCGACGCTCCCGCCGGTCCTGCCACCCGTTCTGCCCCCCGTCGTGCAGGCCGCGCAGGCCGCGCAGATGGAGATCAAGGCGCCGGGGACGCAGAGTTGGGCCCGGACCAGGCCGCAGTAACCGCCGCCGCCGGTTACTCGTTGGCCGGTGGCCGGGCCGGGCCCCATAGGATGGGGTCCAAAGACCACGAGGACGGGAGCGCCGAGCCGGCTGCTCCTGCCCGGGCCCGGCACCGCTGAAGCAGCGCCGGGTCTCACCAGAACTCACCCTGAGGATCGCTGCATGCCTGGCATCACGCGCGAGGAGGTCGCCCACCTCGCCCGGCTGTCGCGTCTTGAGCTGAAGCCCGAAGAGCTGGACCACTTCGCCGAGCAGCTCGACGTGATCATCGGCGCGGTCGCCCGCGTTTCCGAGGTCGCCGGACAGGACGTCCCGCCGACCTCCCACCCGCTCCCGCTGACCAACGTCATGCGGGCGGACGAGGTGCGGCCGTCGCTCACTCCGGAGCAGGCGCTCGCGTGCGCGCCCGCCGCCGAGGAGCAGCGTTTCCGTGTGCCGCAGATCCTCGGGGAGGACTGACCGAGATGACCGACCTTATCCGTTACACGGCCGCCGAGACCGCCGCCGCCATCGCCACCGGCGAGGTGTCCGCCGTCGAGGTCGCGCAGGCGCACCTGGACCGCATCGACGCGGTCGACAAGAAGGTCAACGCCTTCCTGCACGTCGACACCGAGGGCGCGCTCAGCGCCGCCAAGGCGGTCGACGACAAGCGCGCCCGCGGCGAGGAGCTGGGCCCGCTGGCCGGCGTCCCGCTCGCGCTGAAGGACGTCTTCACCACCAAGGGCATCCCGACCACCTGTGGCTCGAAGATGCTCGAGGGCTGGATCCCGCCGTACGACGCCACGCTGACCTCGCGTCTCAAGGACGCCGGCGTCGTCATCCTCGGCAAGACCAACATGGACGAGTTCGCGATGGGCTCCTCCACCGAGAACTCCGCCTACGGCCCGACCGGCAACCCGTGGGACCTCTCCCGCATCCCCGGCGGCTCCGGCGGCGGCTCGGCCGCGGCGCTGGCCGCCTTCGAGGCCCCGCTGGCGATCGGCACCGACACCGGCGGCTCGATCCGCCAGCCGGGCGCCGTCACCGGCACCGTCGGCGTCAAGCCGACCTACGGCGCGGTCTCCCGCTACGGCCTGGTCGCGTTCTCGTCCTCGCTGGACCAGGGCGGCCCGTGCGCCCGCACCGTGCTGGACGCGGCGCTGCTGCACGAGGCCATCGCCGGGCACGACCCGCTGGACTCCACCTCCATCGACGCGCCGGTGCCGGCCGTCGTCGAGGCCGCGAAGCTGCGCGACGTGCGCGGCATGCGCATCGGCGTCGTCAAGGAGTTCGCCGGCGAGGGCTACCAGGCCGGCGTCATGCAGCGCTTCAACGAGTCGGTGGAGCTCCTGCGCGAGCTGGGTGCCGAGGTCGTCGAGGTGTCCTGCCCGTCCTTCACCCTGGCGCTGCCGGCGTACTACCTGATCGCGCCGTCGGAGTGCTCCTCCAACCTGGCCCGCTTCGACGCGATGCGCTACGGCCTGCGGGTCGGCGACGACGGCAGCCGCTCGGCCGAGGAGGTCACCGCGCTGACCCGCGAGGCCGGCTTCGGCGACGAGGTCAAGCGCCGCATCATCCTGGGCACCTACGCCCTCTCCTCGGGCTACTACGACGCCTACTACGGCTCGGCGCAGAAGGTCCGCACTCTCATCTCGCGCTCCTTTGATGAGGCTTTCGCCGCGGTAGATGTCCTGGTCTCGCCGACCACGCCGACCACCGCCTTCCCGATCGGCGAGCGCGCCGACGACCCGATGGCGATGTACCTGGCCGACCTGTGCACGATTCCGTCCAACCTGGCGGGCAACGCGGCCATGTCGCTGCCGGTCGGCCTGGCCCCGGAGGACAATCTCCCGGTCGGCCTGCAGATCATCGCGCCCGCGATGGCGGACGACCGCCTGTACCGCGTGGGCGGCGCCGTGGAGGCCGCACTCAACGACAAGTGGGGGCACACCCTGCTGGAGGAGGCACCGGCACTGTGAGCAAGATCGAAAAGGCGAAGGGCTTCAAGCACACCAAGCCCGGTCTGTGGCTGTCCATCGGCACCAGCGCCTTCGGCGCGATCTCGGTGGTCAAGGACGTCCGCAAGGCCCGCGAGGAGAGCGACACCCTGAAGCTGGTCAACGCCCTGGTCGGCGCCGCCGCGCTGATCACCGGCACCGCCCTGCTGGTGCGCGAGCTGCGGCAGCTCGCCTCCGACGACGTGCTGCTGGGCTAGGGCCCGTCTTCGAAAAGTGGCCGAGCGCCCAGGCCCGGCCCCGCGCGAGCGGTGGCCGGGCCCGTACCTCCCAAGTCTTAAGTGAGAAGGGACGCTGTGAGCGTCATGAACCTGGTCTCCTACGAGGACGCTCTCGCGTCGTACGACCCGGTGATGGGCCTTGAGGTCCACGTCGAGCTCGGTACCAAGACCAAGATGTTCTGCGGTTGCTCGACCGAGCTGGGCGCCGAGCCGAACAGCCAGACCTGCCCGACCTGCCTGGGCCTGCCGGGCTCGCTGCCGGTGGTCAACGCGATCGGCGTGGAGTCGGCGGTCAAGATCGGCCTGGCGCTCAACTGCGAGATCGCCGAGTGGTGCCGGTTCGCGCGGAAGAACTACTTCTACCCGGACATGCCCAAGAACTTCCAGACCTCGCAGTACGACGAGCCGATCGCCTTCAACGGCTACCTCGACGTGCAGCTGGAGGACGGCTCGACCTTCCGCGTGGAGATCGAGCGCGCCCACATGGAGGAGGACACCGGCAAGTCCAGCCACGTCGGTGGCGCGACCGGCCGCATCCACGGCGCCACCCACTCGCTGCTCGACTACAACCGGGCCGGCATCCCGCTGATCGAGATCGTCACCAAGCCGATCGAAGGCGCCGGTGAGCGCGCCCCCGAGGTCGCCAAGGCGTACGTCGCCGAGCTGCGCGAGGTCATCCGCTCCCTGGGCGTCTCCGAGGCCCGGATGGACAAGGGCCAGATGCGCTGCGACGTCAACCTGTCGCTGCGCCCGAACGGCACCGAGACCTTCGGCACCCGCTCGGAGACCAAGAACGTCAACTCGCTGCGCAGCGTGGAGCGGGCCGCCCGTTTCGAGATCCAGCGCCACGCCACCGTGCTGACCGACGGCGGCACCATCGTCCAGGAGACCCGCCACTTCCACGAGGACAACGGCACCACCACCTCGGGCCGGATCAAGGACAACGCCGAGGACTACCGCTACTTCCCCGAGCCGGACCTGGTGCCGGTGGCCCCCTCGCGCGAGTGGGTCGAGGAGCTGCGCGCCGCCCTGCCGGAGCTGCCGCGCGTGCGCCGGGCCCGGCTGCAGGCCGAGTGGGACCTCTCCGACAAGGACATGCAGTCCGTCCTCAACGCCGGTGCGGTCGAGCCGATCCAGGAGACCATCGCGGCCGGCGCCCCGGCCGACCAGGCCCGCAAGTGGTGGATGGGCGAGCTGGCCCGCCGTGCCAACGAGACCGGCACCGAGCTCAGCGAGCAGCCGATCACCCCGGCGCAGGTCGCCCGGGTCGCCGCGCTGGTCGCCGAGGGCAAGCTGAACGACAAGCTGGCCCGCCAGGTCATCGAGGCCGTGCTGGCCGGCGAGGGCGAGCCGGACGAGGTCGTCGAGAAGCGCGGCCTGGCCGTCGTCTCGGACGACTCCGCGCTCGGCGCCGCGGTCGACCAGGCCATCGCCGAGAACGAGGCCGTCGCCGCCAAGATCCGTGACGGCAAGGTCGCGGCCGTGGGCGCGCTCGTCGGCGCGGTCATGAAGGCCACCCGCGGTCAGGCGGACGCCGCCCGCGTGAAGGACCTGATCCTGGAGCGGCTTGCCGCGGAGGGACAGTAAGCACAGCCTGGAGAAGCTGGGCGTCTCCGCCTGAGTTCCTAAGGCGTCTTAGGCATCTAAGGCCCCCTAAGTAAGGCCTAAGGCCCGGTTCCACTCCCACATTGGGAGGGAACCGGGCCTTTGCCGTGTCCGGGGAGCCTCATCTAAGGCATCCGCGCCCCGAAACATCGGGAAGCCTGCCGATGTGGGGCACCCCCCTGGGAGAGGAAGCTCTTAGTCAACAGGGAAGACCGAAGAACGAAACCCACAAGGGGAAACACCGTGATCGAGTACGAGCTCATCCAGCAGCAGGTCCACGAACTCCAGGCCCGCGCCGAGCACCAGCGCCTGGTGCGCGAGGCCAAGGAGGCCCGCCGCGGCCTCCGCCGCCCGGTCGCCGCGCGCTTCCAGCGCCGCGCCGCGCGGAAGACGGAATGCTGACGGTCCGGCACCCGTCGGGTGCCGAGGAGTCTTCGGAGGGGGAGGTGCGAGTGAGCGCCTCCCCCTCCGGGCGTTCGCCGGTCGAGATATCCCCTCGGCCCGCCGCCTCCGCCTATGGCATGCTCGCCTCCATGCAGCAGATGTCGGTCAGTCCCGTCTTCGTCGGCCGCGGCACCGAGATCACCGCCCTCACGGACGCGCTGCGCCGGGCCGGCACCGGCAGCCCGCAGACCGTCCTCATCGGCGGCGAGGCCGGCGTCGGCAAGACCCGCCTGCTGGAGGAGTTCCTGGACCGCGCCGGTACGGGCGCCGGAGTGGTCACCACCCTGGGCGGCTGTCTGGAGATCGGCGCCGAGGGCCTCCCGTACGCGCCGCTCGCGGGCGCGCTGCGCCGCCTGCACCGCACGCTCGGCCCCGAGCTGGAGGCCGCGGCCGCCGGCAGCGAGGGCCATCTCGCCCGGCTGCTGCCCGAGTTCGGCGACGGCGACGGCGAACCGAACGACGAGTACGGCCGGGCCCGGCTGTTCGAGCACACCGCGAGGCTGATCGAACGGCTCGGCGCGGACCGTACCCTCGTGATCGCCGTCGAGGACCTGCACTGGTCCGACCGCTCCACCCGCGAACTCCTCGCCTACCTGGTCCGCACCCTGCACCGCGCCCGGGTGCTGCTGGTCGCCACCTACCGCTCCGACGACCTGCACCGCCGCCACCCACTGCGCCCCTTCCTCGCCGAGCTCGACCGGCTGCGCACCGTCCAGCGGCTGGAGCTGGCGCGGTTCCGCCGCGGCGAGGTCGCCGCCCAGCTGGCCGGCATCCTCGGCACCGCCGCGCCCGACCGGCAGCTGGTGGACCGGATCCACCGCCGCTCCGAGGGCAACCCGTTCTTCGTCGAGGAACTGGCCACCGCCTTCGAGGACGGCTGCGGGGCCGGCCTCACCGACTCGCTGCGCGACATCCTGCTGGTCCGGGTGGAGAGCCTGGACGAGGAGGCGCAGAAGGTGGTGCGGATCGCCGCCGAAGGCGGCTCGCACGTCGAACACGCCCTGCTCGCCGCCGTCCTGACGGACCTGATGGCCGACGAGGAGGAGCTGATCGAGGCCCTGCGGACGGCCGTCGGCGCCAACATCCTGCGCCCGGACGGCGACGGCGAGGGCTACCGCTTCCGGCACGCGCTCGTCCGCGAGGCCGTCTCGGACGACCTGCTGCCCGGCGAACGGCACCGGATCAACCGCAAGTTCGCGCTCGCCGTCGAGGCCGAACCGCACCTCGTGCCCGGTGACGCCCTGCCCGCCCGGCTCGCCAACTACTGGTACCACGCGCACGATCCGGCCCGCGCCCTGCCGACCGCCCTGGACGCCGCCCGGGCCGCCCGGCGCCGCAACGCCTTCGCCGAACAGCTGCGCATGCTCGAACGCGCCCTCGAACTCTGGGACATGGTCTCCGAGGACGTCCTCGCGCACACCCTGCGCCCGTACGACTGGGCCGAGACCTACCCGCCGGGCTCCTGCGACGTCAGCCCCCAGGACGAGGACTGCGACCGGATCCAGCTGATCGACGTGCTCGCCGAGGCCGTCGTCGCCGCCCGGCGCAGCGGCGACCGCGAGCGCGGGCTGAGCCTCGCCAAGCGGGCGCTCAAGCTCGTCGACGAGACGGTGGACCCGCTGCGCGCGGCCTGGTTCCGGATCAACCGGGCCCGGATGCTCGGCCACCTGCGGCGCTCGGGCGACGACGACGAGATCGCGCACGCCCACCGGCTGGTCGACCACCTGCCGCCGTCCGCGGTGCAGGCCGAGGTGTTCGCGCTCGGCGCCGGCGTGGCGATGCTCAAGCAGCCGGGGCGCGAGCACATCGAGCTCGCCGAGCGGGCGATCCTGATCGCCCGTGAGGTCGGCGCGCACGCCGTCGAGCAGCACGCGCGGATGACGCTCGCCGGCCTGCGCTACGACCTGGAGGGCGACGCCGAGGCCGGGCTGGCCGAGCTGCGCGCCGCGGTCGACGCCTCCCGCCGGCTCGGCACGCCGGACGTGCTGCTGCGCGGCATCAACAACCTCGCGAGCGTGCTGCGCGGGCTCGGGCGGGCCGAGGAGGCGATCGCGATGGCCAGGGAGGGCCTGGAGCACGCCGCCGGCTACGGCCTGGTGCGCAACAGCGGCAGCATCCTGACCGGCAACCTGGCCGAGGCGCTGATCGACCTCGGGCGCGTCGCGGAGGCCGTCGAGGTGCTGGGCGACTGCGACCCGGACGGCACGGCCCTCGTCCACGCCGAGTTCCTCGAACGGATGCGCGGCGAGATCGCCCTGCTGAAGGGGGACCTGCCCAAGGCGGCCGTCCTCGTGGCCCGGGCCCGGGAGGCCAACCGGGTCGGGCAGGTCCAGCACGCGGCGCCGATCAGCCGGCTCGCGGTGCGGATCGCGTGGCTGAACGGCCGGCCGCTGGAGGCCCGCGCCGAACTGCTCGACGCGCTCGCGGACGCCGAGCGGCTCGGCGACGAGGCCGACGTGTACCCGCTGCTGTTCGAGGGGGCCGCGGTGGAGGCCAACGCCCGGGGCCTGCCGGAGGCCGAGGCCGGGCGGGCCCGGGTGCTGGCCGAGGTCGCCGCGACGGCCGCCGGGCTCACCCCCAAGGCGCCGCTGCACCACGGCTGGGCCCGGCTGCTGGAGAGCGAACTCGCCCGCGCCGGGGGCACCGACACCCCGGAGCAGTGGGCCGCCGCCGTCGCGCTGCTGAGGCCGGTCGCCCTGCCGCACCCGCTGGCGCTCGCCCTGCTGCGGGCGGGCGCGGCCGAGGTGCGGGCCGGGCGGCGCGAGGCGGCGGCCGAACTCCTGCGCGAGGCGCGGGAGCTGGCCGAGGCGCGCGGAGACCGTCCGCTGGTCGCCGAGATCGCGGGCCTGGCGGACCGCGCCGGGCTGGTGCTGACCCCGGCCGCGCCCGCGGCGGCCCCAGCGGCGCAGACCGCGCCGGCGGGGGAGTCCTTCGGGCTCACCCCCCGTGAGCGGGACGTGCTCCGGTTGCTCGCGCGCGGCTGGACGAACCGGCAGATAGCCGAGGAGCTGTACATCTCGCCGAAGACCGCGAGCGTGCACGTGTCCAACATCCTCGGCAAGCTCGCGGTCGGCGGCCGTGGCGAGGCGGCCGCGCTGGCCCACCGGCTACGGCTGTTCCCGGACGACCTGGCCCCGGCCGGCGGGTGACCCGCGCCCCGGCCCCGGGACCGGCCGGCCCACCGCGCCGGCCGCTCCCGGGCCGGGGGCGCCGTCGCGTGCTCCCGTGCGCGCCGCGTGAGCCCCCGCCCGCGCGCCGCCGCCAACCGGGCCGATCCGCCGGAATCAGGTGCATTTCCCTACCCTCCCACCATTACTCTAAGTTCAGTGTGCGTGTCATTGAGTGACGGAATTGGTGTAGGGTCCCGATCGGGAGCATCGGTGCGGTGCGGCGGCCGGAAGGCCGCCCGCCCCCTGGGCCACCGTCCTGACGGGGCGCCAGGTCACCGCGTACGGCGAAGCGGCGCGCGGCCGGTGGCCCGTGGCCGGGGCGCCGGGTCCCGGGCCGGAGGGGGAGAGGTCAAGTGAGCTCCACCGATACGGTGCTGCCCGCGGCCGGACGCCGACCAACAAGACCACCGAGGTCTTCGCCATCGGCACCGACGGCGAGCTGACCCACGCCTACAGCACCAACGGCGCCCAGTCGAGCTCCTGGAG
>NZ_JBFBDY010000124.1:0-16112 GCF_040683475.1 Kitasatospora sp. NPDC093558
GGTGTCCCCGCAGCCGCATGCGGCGCGGCATGCCGTCGGTCGCCGAGATCTCGCACCACCCGTTCACGCTCGGCGGCCGGCCGCCGTCCAGGAGCACCTGGGCGTGGAGTGCCGCCAGGCCCGCCACGGCCGTGGCCAGTGCGGTGTCGCAGGCCGGGGTGCGCGCACGCCCCGGTCCTCCGTCCGCGAGCTGGGCCAGCACCCGTGGCCACGCCGCGTCCTCGTCCTCCCGCCGCAGCACCAGGCAGTGCCCGCAGGCCGACACCCCCGGCACCACCAGGGGCCCGACCACCCCGAACTCCTCCACCACTCCCACGTACAGGTGCGGCACCCCGGCCCGCAGCAACTGTCGCGCCTCGTACGCCCCGCCCGCGAACGCCCCGCTGCCGTCCCGCGGAGCGAGCACCACAAGATCGGGCGGCTCGTCGGCGGCCCGCCGCGGCGCCGGTGCCGGGCGCCGGCCCGAGGCCCGTTGGACCGCCTCCTTCGCGGCCGTCATGCGCAGCCGCCCGACGTCCGACGGCGGCACTCCCGCGGGCGAGCAGTCCCCGGGCCGGACGCGGCCGCCGTCCTTCACCGTGACGGCCCCCGCCCCGGCCGCCGCGAGCACCGCCGCCACGGCGGCTCCCACCCGCCCCGCGCCGCGGACCTCGATCCGGGCGTCCGCCCGCCGGGCCAGCACCGCGGGTGCCGCGCCCGGGCCGGAATGGACCAGGGAGAGCGAGGCGAGGTCCGGCCCGAGGAGCTCCCGGTGCGGCTGCGGGAACCGGGCGAGCGCGGCCTCGGACGCCTCCGCGTCGTCGAGGAGTCCGGCCTCCTCCAGTTCGGCGAGCAGCGCCTCGGCCGGGTCGCGGCCGAGTCCGACTTTCTCGCCGGCCGCCAGCAGCGCGGGCCGGTCCCGCGTGCCGTCGAGCAGGCCCAGGAAGTCGCACAGGGTCTTGTCGGCGTGTTCGACCACCCCCGCGTAGCGGCTGATGGTCCCGAACTGCAGGGTCTCGGAGCCGCGCCAGCTGCGGGACAGGGCGGGCTTGAGGGCGAGGCGCACGGCGATCTCCTTTCCGGTCGTTTTCGGACGGCTGTGAGGAGCTTGCCCGATCGGGGGGAGGGCGTGCGTCGGGTTATCCACAGGGACGGGCCCATGATCACATCATCGGTTCGCGGGCCTTGTGGATAACTGGGCATCGGCCCCGGCGTCGGTTTCCGGACACCCCTGGTCGGGCTTTCGGTCCCGATCACTCCACGAAAGATTTCGGCCATGACAGCGGACTTCTGTCAGGGGTACCGGGTAACGTCGTGTGCCATGGCAGCCGAGCGGGACTCCCATCCACCGGCGTCGCGTCGGCGTGCCCGTGCAGCGTCCGGGTCGCAAGTGGCGGCGCCGAGCTCGCGCGGGCGCCCGGACCAGCAGCCCAGGCCCGCGCAGCCGCAGCTCCAGGCGCAGCACCAGCCGTCCCCGCCCAAGCCCGCGGAGCCGCACGACCGCACGCGGGTCGAGGTGCGCCGCAGTGCCCGCCGCAGCCGTACCGTCTCGGCCTACCGCGAGGGCGATCGCACCGTCGTCCTGATCCCGGCGCGGATGTCGCACGCGGAGGAGCAGCGCTGGGTCGCGCAGATGCTGGAGAAGCTGGCCGCGCAGGAGAGCCGCCGGATTCCGGGGGACGATGCGCTGGAGGCGCGGGCCCGCGAGTTGTCGGCCGCCTATCTGGACGGCCGGGCGCAGCCGGCGCAGGTCCGCTGGGTGACGAACCAGAACTCGCGCTGGGGTTCGTGCACGCCGAGCGAGCGGACGATCCGGCTTTCGCACCGGCTGCAGGGCATGCCGGAGTACGTGCTGGACTACGTGTTGTTGCACGAGCTGGCGCACCTGCTGGTGCCGGATCACGGTCCGGGGTTCTGGGCGTTGCTGGAGGCTTATCCGCGGACGGAGCGGGCGCGCGGGTATTTGGAGGGTGTGGTGTCGGCGGCGCGGCTGCCGCACATTCCGGGGGCGCGGAGTTCGGACTCGGAGGCGGATCCGGCGCGTTCGTGCGGCTGATCGGCAGGGCGCGGCGCAGCGGGCCGCGGTGTCAGCGGTGCCGGAGGAATCGAACGTCGGGACGACGGAAGGGGGCGCGGGTCACATCGGCCCGCGCCCCCTTCCGTGTGTCGCACCTCAGCTCGTGAGCTGCCTCGCCCGCGCGACGAGGTCGCGCACCGAGTGGTCGGTCAGCTCGGGCAGGCGGTCGTAGTCGAACCAGCGCAGGTCGAGCGATTCCTCGCTGATCAGGGCCTGCGCGCCGGCCGGGGCCAGCGCGATGTACTGGACGTCCAGGTGGGTGTTCTCCGGCTGGTCCTTGCCGGTGCAGCGGACCTGGTGCCGGTCGAGCTTGGCCGGGGCGGGGCTGCCGTCGACGGAGAGCAGGGTGAGGTCGGGGATGCCGGATTCCTCGACGGCCTCGCGCAGCGCTGCCGACGCGAGGTCGGGGTCGCCGGGCTCGCAGTGGCCGCCCATCTGCAGCCACAGGCCGACCTTGGGGTGCAGGGTGAGTAGGACCCGCCCGGCCGCCGGGTCGACGACGGCCGCGCTCGCGGTGATGTGGGCGGGCAGGCAGGAGCGGTACAGGCCCTCGGGCTGCGCGGCCAGGTGCTCCAGGTAGTCCAGCCGCAGCTGTTCCTGGTCCTGGTCGGCGGGCCGCCACCGGGTCAGGGTGGCGACGGCGTCCGCGTGCAGGGCGGGCGCCGTCGTGTCGGTGGCGGTCATGCGGTGGGCTCGCCCTTTCCGTCGGTGTCGTCCTGCTCGGGGGCGGTCTTGGGGGCCTCGCCCTTCGTCAGGTCGGTGGCGCCGCCGGCCGCGGCCTCGCCGAGCAGCTTGTCGAGCGCGTCGAAGTCGATTCCGCCCTCCAGGTCGCCGCCCGCGCCGCGGTGCACGAAGGCGTCCGGGTCGTCGAGGTCGGCGGCGGTGGGCAGCATGTCCGGGTGCTCCCAGAGGGCGTCGCGGCCCTCGACGCCGCGCGCGTCGGCGAGCAGCGCCCAGAGCCGGGCGGCGTCGCGCAGGCGGCGCGGGCGCAGCTCGAGGCCGACGAGGGTGGCGAAGGTCTGCTCGGCGGGGCCGCCGGCGGCGCGGCGGCGGCGGACGGTCTCGCGCAGGGCGCCGGCCTGGGGCAGGTGGGGTTCGGCGGCGGTGTGGACGACGGCGTCGACCCAGCCCTCGACGAGGGCGAGCGCGGTCTCCAGGCGGGCGAGGGCGGCCTTCTGCTCGGGGGTGTCCTCGGGCTGGAGGAGGCCGCCGGCGAGGGCTTCCTGGAGCGCTTCGGGGTTGGTGGGGTCGAGCTGGCCGACGAGTTCCTCCATGCGGGAGGTGTCGACCTTGATGCCGCGCGCGTAGGCCTCGACGGCGCCGAGCAGGTGGGCGCGCAGCCACGGCACGTGGGCGAAGAGGCGCTGGTGGGCGGCTTCGCGCAGGGCGAGGTAGAGGCGGACCTCCTCGGCGGGGACGCTGAGGCCCTCGCCGAACTCGGCGACGTTCTGCGGCAGCAGGGCGGCCTTGCCGGCCGGGGCGAGGGGCAGGCCGACGTCGGTGGAGCCGACGACCTCGGCGGCGAGGGCGCCGAGGGCCTGGCCGATCTGGGTGCCGAACATGGCGCCGCCCATGGAGCGCATCATGCCCATGAGCGGGCCGGCCATGGCCTGCATCTCCTCGGGCAGGACGCCGCCCATGGCGGTGCCGACGCGTTCGGCGACGGGGTCGACGAGGTCCTTCCAGACCGGGAGGGTGGCCTCGATCCATTCGGCGCGGCTCCAGGCGACGGCGGTGCCGGCGCCGGAGGGGAACTCGGTGGCGCCGTCGAGCCAGAGGTCGGCGAGGCGGACGGCCTCGGCGACGGCGGAGTGCTCGGTGGCGCTGACCGAGCGGTCCTTGCTCTTGCCCTCGGCGGGCTCGGCGACGACGGTCTGGCGGGCGATGTTCTTGGCGAGGTCCCAGTTCACCGGGCCGCCCTCGAACGAGAGCATCTGCCCGAGCTGCTGGAACGCGGCGCCGAGGTCGTTGGGGTCGAGGCCGCCGAACATCGCCGCGAACGGGTTGTCGCCCGCGCCGGGGGCGCCCGGGGTGCCGGGGGCGCCGGGCATCCCGAACAGCGCGCCGAAGGGGTTGGCGCCGCCGAAGCCGAAGGGCTGGGGGCCGCTCTGGCCGGGGCTCTGGGCGCCCTGGTCCTTCTTCTTCTGCTCGTCGTCGGGCTTGGCCTTGCCGTCCTCGGGCTCCTCGGGCGGAACGCCGAATCCGAAGGGAAGGTCGCTCACGGGGTCCTCGATCCGGTCGGCCGTCATACGGGTGTGGCGGGAAAGTCTGCGGGTCCGGGGCGGGGGCGGAGTGGGGACTCGCGAGCGGCTCCAGCGCGGCGGGCCCGCGCCGGGTGCACCGCGGGGCCTTCGCCTCGGGCAGGATGGACGTACGTGACACACGTACGTACGCACATAAGCTAACCGTGGAGGATGGCCGGTGAGTTCCCCGCCCTCGGACGTTCGCTCTGGGCTGACCGGAGGCGAGGACGCCCCGGACACCACGGCGTCGCCGCCTCCAGCCTACGGCGGACGGCCGGTCGTCGTGGCCGTCACGGGGGCCGCGGGCGTGCTCGGTGAGCGGGTCGCGGCCCGCCTGGTGGCCTCGCCGCACGTGAAGAAGGTCCTCGCGGTGGACGACCGGCGCGGCGACGTGCCGGGCGTGCAGTGGCGGGTGCTGGACGTGCGGGATCCGGCGGTGGCCGAGCGGCTGGCCGGGGTCGACGTGGTGGTGCACCTGGCGATGGACTTCGGCATGGAGTCCGATCCGCGTGCCCGCAGCGCCTACAACGTGCGCGGCGCGCAGACCGTGCTGACCGCCGCGGCGGCGGCCGGGGTGCACCGGGTGGTGCTGTGCACGTCGGCGATGGTCTACGGCGCGCTCGCCGACAATGAGGTGCCGCTGGCCGAGGACTCCGAGCTGCGCGCGACGGAGGAGGCCTCGCTGGTCGGGGACCTCCTGGAGATCGAGCGCCTGGCCCGGCGGGCGCCGCGCGCCCACCCGGGGCTGCAGGTGACGGTGCTGCGTCCGGCCGTCGTGGTCGGACCCGGCGTGGACACGGTGCTGACCCGGCACTTCGAGGCGCCCCGGCTGCTGGTGGTGGCCGGTTCCCGGCCGTGCTGGCAGTTCTGCCACGTGGACGACCTGGCGACGGCGCTGGAGTACGCGGCGCTCGGCCTGGTCGAGGGCGAGGTGACGGTCGGCTGCGACGGCTGGCTGGAGCAGGAGGACGTGGAGCGGCTGTCCGGCATCCGCCGCATGGAGCTGCCGGCCTCGCTGGCGCTCGGCACCGCGGCCCGGCTGCACCGCCTGGGGCTGACCCCGGCGCCGGCCGGGGACCTGGCCTACACGATGTACCCGTGGGTGGTGTCGGGCAGCCGGCTGCACGAGGCGGGCTGGCGGCCGGCCTGGACGAACGAGCAAGTGCTGGCGGAGCTGCTGGCGCAGGTGGCGGGCAAGCACGCGGTGGCCGGGCGGCGCCTGGGCGGCAAGGAGGCGGCGACCAGCCTGGGCGCGGCCGGGGCGACGGTGGCGCTGGTGGGCACGGCGGCGCTGGTGCGGCGGGCGCGCAAGCGGCGCCGCTTCTGACGGAGTGTCGTACGGGACGTCCCGGAGCGCGGTGCGACTTCTCACGATGCGAAATTCCCGGATCGTGATGCGGAAGCCCCTTGCCCGGGACCACCCGGGATGGGCAATCATGGGGTCATGTCCGAGAACCACGACCCCATCCGCCTGCTCGCCGTCCGCGACACCCCGCTCTCCCTGGACGAGGTGTACGAGGCGGTGGGCGACGACGCGGCCGGCGGCACGACCGTCTTCGTCGGGACGGTCCGTGACCACGACGGCGGCAAGTCGGTGGCCGCGCTGGAGTACAGCTGCCACCCCACGGCCGAGCAGGAGATGCGCCGCATCGCCGAGAAGATCGTCGCGGACTTCCCGGTCCGCGCGCTCGCCGCGGTGCACCGCATCGGCCGGCTGGAGATCACCGACAAGGCCGTGATCGTCGCGGTCTCCTGCGCCCACCGGGGCGAGGCCTTCGCCGCCGCCCGCCGGCTGATCGACGACCTCAAGCACGAGGTGCCGATCTGGAAGCACCAGGTCTTCACCGACGGCGAGGAGGAGTGGGTGGGCGCCGGCAGCTGCTGAACCCGCACAGTCCCAGCGCGCGGAGCGTCAGGCGCGCCGCGGCCTCACCCGAACGGGTCCGGCCGGCGGCACCGGATACTCCCCGGCAGTGAGCCGATCGGCGCTCCCGTAACCCGGACGGCGGTGATCGCGTTGTCCGCCGGAGTGGTTAATCTGCTCATAGACACGACGAGCTGGGAGTACTGACATGGGTGCGCTCGCCTGGTTGATCATTCCGGTTGCCGCCGTCCTGCTCGCCGCCGTGTGGGCCGGCTGGGCCCAGCGGGCGCCGAGGGCCACGGGGGACCCGGCCTCACTCGCCGAGCACCGGCGCTTCATGGCCGCGATGGAACGCACGACCGCCGGCGCCGCCGGTTCCGGCGACCAGTCCGCCCGGTAGCCCGGGGGGCGCCGCGTCACCCGCGTCCCGTACTGTCGTGGCATGCCACGCCGCTCCGCGACGATGCTCGCCGCCACCCTGCTGCTCATAGCGCTGCTCTGCGTCTCGGTGCTGATGAAGGTGCCGTACACGGAGATGAGCCCGGGGCCGACGTACAACACGCTCGGCCAGCAGGGGGGCAAGCCGGTGATCACCATCACCGGGCACGACTCGTACCCGACCACCGGACACCTGAACATGACGACCGTGCAGGTCACCGGGGCCAAGTACGAGCCCAGCCTGGTCAACGCGGTGATCGGGTGG
Organism: Kitasatospora sp. NPDC093558; assembly: GCF_040683475.1. Taxonomy (NCBI): domain Bacteria; kingdom Bacillati; phylum Actinomycetota; class Actinomycetes; order Kitasatosporales; family Streptomycetaceae; genus Kitasatospora; species Kitasatospora sp. NPDC093558. Next base: position 6,867 of record NZ_JBFBDY010000124.1, read on the forward strand.
CTGCGCGACGACGTGATGGTGGTGCCGCACGACAACGTCTACCCGAAGGGGCAGACGGACGCGGACGCGAAGAAGCAGAACGCCGAGGAGTTCGCCTCCTCCGAGGACAGCGCCCGCACGGCGGCGCTCAAGCAGCTGGGCATCCCGGTCGGCAACGACCTGATCGTCAAGACGGTCACCGCGGGCGCGCCCGCCGAGGGCCGGCTGCACGCGGGCGACCAGATCGTCGCCGTCGACGGCACGGCGGTGACGACGACCGACCAGGTGGCCGCGGGCGTCACCAAGCACAAGCCGGGCGAGCAGGTGGTCTTCACCGTCGTCCCGCGGGTCAAGGACGCCGCGGGCAACGGCGCCGCGGACCCGGCGGCCCGCACCGACGTCACCGTCCCGACCGTGGCGGCCAGGGACCTCGACCCGAAGGCGCCGGCCGAGCGCGCCGGCCTCGCGGTGGTCGGCATCGGCACCGGGATCCGGCACACCTACCCGTTCCAGATCGACATCGGCCTGCAGGACGTGGGCGGGCCGAGCGCCGGCCTGATGTTCTCGCTCGGCATCATCGACAAGCTGACCCCGGGCGGCGACCTCACCGGCGGCAGGTTCGTCGCGGGCACCGGCACGATCGACGACGACGGCAAGGTCGGGCCGATCGGCGGGATATCGATGAAGATCATCGCCGCCCGGGACGCCGGCGCCGAGTACTTCCTCACCCCGTCCGCCAACTGCGCCGAGGCGAGCAAGAACGTCCCGTCCGGGCTGACCCTGGTCAAGACGGACACGCTGGACGGCGCGCTGAAGTCGCTGGACCAGATTCGCTCCGGCCAGGCCTCCGCGCTGCCGTCCTGCGCAGTGAAGTGAACCGCCCGGCCTGAGGCCCGAGGGCGGCTACGCGAAGGTCGCCAGCAGCGCCTCGGTCAGGCCGGGCACCAGGTCGGGGCCGGTCAGGACCTCGCGCGCGGTGTCCTTGGAGCGCAGCCGCAGCGCGATCTCCTTCTTGCCGTCGCGCAGCACCGCGGCGGTGATGCGCACCTCCTCGCGCTTGGGGTGGTTGGCCACCCACTCGGCGAGCTGGGCGTCGCTGGCGTTGCGCGGGCGGCTCTGCTCGGCGCCCGGCGGCAGCATGAGGCGCTCGACGACCAGGGCGCAGCCGGCGACGGCGTCGGGCCAGGCGATGGTGCCGAGGAACTTGTCGAGGGGGGTGCCGGCCGGGATCTCGTCCTGTTCGACGGGGGTGAGGCCGGCCGCGTCCTCGTCGGTGAGGCCGAGCTGCTTGGCGACCCGGGGGTCGGCCTTGCGCAGGGCGGCGCTGTCGACGAGGGCGAAGAGGCGGGCGGGCAGGTCCCAGCCGAGGGTGGCGGCGTACTCGTCGATCTCCAGGGCGGCGCGGGTGAGGGGGGTGGCCGCGGGGAGGGTGGAGACGTCGTCGGGGGAGTCGGGCTGGGGTGTGGTGGCGTCGGACATGTCTCAATCCTCACACGCCGGGTGGGGCCTGCCGCGCCGGGCGGTGCCGGTGGTGCGGGGGAGCTGCGTCGTAACCGTCTGCTAACGGTGGGAACTCGGCCCGAGCCTGGTTAAGTTGCTCTGAAGACCGACCGACTCCAGACGACACAGCTGAGGTGCCACCGTGGTATTCCAGATGCCGGAACGCTCAGGGCCGGGTTTCCGGCGCAGGGTAGGCCCGCCCTCCCGGCGGGCGCGGGTGGCCCTGCTGACCCTGGGCGTGCTCGCGGTGCTGTTCCTGCTGTTCGTCATGTTCGCCGGGTTCTGGACGGACTGGCTGTGGTTCAGGTCGGTCCACTACGCGTCGGTGTTCACCACCCAGCTGTGGACGAAGGTCGGCCTGTTCGCGGTGTTCGGGCTGCTGATGGCGGTGATCGTCGGCTTCAACGTGTGGCTGGCGCACCGGCTGCGCCCGCCGCTGTCGGCGATGTCGGTGGAGCAGCAGAGCCTGGACCGGTACCGGGCGGGGCTGGCGCCGTTCAAGCGCTGGGTGCTGATCGGCGTGTCGCTGGTGATCGGCCTGGTGGCGGGTGCGGCGGCGTCCGGGCAGTGGCGCACGTGGCTGATGTGGACGAACGCGACGCCGTTCGGGGAGAAGGACGCGCAGTTCGGCATGGACGTGTCGTTCTACGCGTTCGACCTGCCGTTCTACGAGTTCGTGCTGGGTTTCGCGTTCAGCGCGGTGATCGTGTCGCTGCTGACGTCGGTGCTGGTGCACTACCTGTACGGGGGGCTGCGGCTGCAGGGGCCCGGCCGGCGGGCGAGTGCGGGGGCGCAGGGGCACCTGGCGGTGCTGCTGGGCGTGTTCGTGCTGCTGAAGGCGGTGGCGTACTGGCTGGACCGGTACGCGCTGGCGGTCAAGACCGGCTCGTACAAGGGTGTTTCGGGCTGGACGGGCCTGCGGTACGTGGACGCGAACGCGTTCCTGCCGGCGAAGACGATCCTGTTCTTCGTGGCGATCATCTGCGCGGTGCTGTTCTTCCTGACGCCGATCCGGCGCACGTGGGCGCCGGCGCTGATCGGTCTGGGGCTGATGGTGCTGTCGGCGGTGCTGATCGGCGGGGTGTACCCGGCGATCGTGCAGCAGTTCCAGGTCAAGCCGAACGAGCAGGCCAAGGAGACGCCGTACATCCAGAAGAACATCGACGCGACGCGGCGGGCGTACGGGATCGCCGACGCGCAGACGTCGCAGTACAACCCGCAGGGGTCGACGACGGCGGAGGCGCTGAAGCCGGACGCGCAGACGATCGCGGACATCCGTCTGCTGGACCCGAACATCGTGTCGCCGACGTTCCAGTCGATCGAGCAGCAGCGCAACTACTACGCGTTCCCGAACACGCTGGACGTGGACCGCTACGGCGCGGGCGCGGACAAGCAGGACACCGTGATCGGCCTGCGCGAGCTGGACCTGAACGGCGTGCAGCGCAACTGGATCAACGACCACTTCAAGTACACGCACGGCTACGGCGCGGTGGTCGCCAAGGGCAACCAGGTCAACGACAAGGGCCAGCCGGTGTTCACCGAGTCGGGCCTGCCGGCGACCGGGGCGCTCGGCGACTACGAGCAGCGGATCTACTACGGCGAGAAGACGACGACGTACTCGATCGTCGGCGGCTCGAACCAGGAGATCGACTACACGACCGAGACCGGCGAGAACAAGCAGTACCGGTACACCGGCAGCAGCGGCGTCTCGCTGGACAACCCGCTGACCCGGGCCGCGTACGCGGTGCGCTTCGCGGAGCCGCAGATCCTGTACGCGGGGGCGATCACCGACGGCGCGAAGGTGATCTACAACCGGACGCCGAAGGAGCGGGTGGAGAAGGTCGCGCCGTGGCTGTCGATCGACGCCGACCCGTACCCGGTGGTGCAGGACGGCCGGGTGGTGTGGGTGCTGGACGGCTATACGACGTCCAACGGCTACCCGTTCGCGTCGAAGACGACGCTGGGCACGGCGACGAAGGACTCGCTGACCAACCAGCGCGGCGAGCTGCTGACGGTCGCCAACCAGGTCAACTACATCCGCAACTCGGTCAAGGCCACGGTCGACGCGTACACCGGCGAGGTGAGGCTCTACCAGTGGGACGAGAACGACCCGGTGCTGAAGACGTGGATGAAGGCGTTCCCGGACACGGTCGGGCCGAAGGCGGACATCCCGGCGTCGCTGCTGCCGCACCTGCGCTACCCGCAGGACATGTTCAAGGTGCAGCGCGACCTGCTCGGCCAGTACCACGTGACGGACGCCAACTCGTTCTTCAACGGCAGTGACATCTGGCAGGTCCCGGTGGACCCGACGAGCGACACCAAGCAGGTGCAGCCGCCGTACTACCTGACGCTGCGGATGCCCGACCCGGAGGTCACGGCGGCGAGCTTCTCGCTGACGACGACGTTCGTGCCCAACGGCCGCGACAACCTGGCGGCGTTCATGGCGGTCGACGCCGATCCCGGACCGGACTACGGGAAGATCCGCATCCTCAAGGTGCCGGGGGACAGCAAGACGCTCGGCCCGAACCTGGTGCAGTCGCAGTTCAACTCCCGCCCTGAGGTGGCCCAGCAGATCACGCTGCTGAAGAGCGGCGGCGACTCGGACCTGGAGTACGGGAACCTGCTGACGCTGCCGGTCGGCGGCGGGCTGCTCAACGTCGAGCCGGTGTACGTGCGCGGGCGCGGCGCCAAGTACCCGACGCTGCAGAAGGTCCTGGTGGTGTACGGGAACGACAACGTGGCGTTCGAGAACACGCTGGAGGAGGCGCTGCGCAAGGTGTTCGCGGGAGCCGCGCCGGCGACGACGCCGACGGCGCCGAGCACGCCGGGCCAGCCGGCGAACCCGGGCACGCCGACGAGCCCGTCGACGCCCACGCCGGCGCCGGGCGGGACGATCTCGCCGGAGCTGCAGAAGGCGCTGTCGGACGCGGAGAAGGCGTACAACGACAGCCAGGCGGCGTTCAAGAACGGCGACTGGGTGGCGTACGGCAACGCGCAGAAGGCGCTGGGCGACGCGCTGAAGGCCGCCGACGCGGCCCGCGGCGGCGCCGCGGCGCCGGCCCCGGGCGGGAGCCCGGCCGCGACGCCGGGCGGCTCACCGAGCCCGAAGCCGTGAGCCGCTGAGGCGCTGAGCCGCTGAGCTGCGGCAACCGATTTCGGTTCCGCCCCGCGTCCGTGCTACTGTTGAGTCACCGACGCGGGGTGGAGCAGCTCGGTAGCTCGCTGGGCTCATAACCCAGAGGTCGCAGGTTCAAATCCTGTCCCCGCTACTCAGTAGTGACAGAGGCCCGGAGGATTCGTCCTCCGGGCCTCTGGCGTTTTCGCCCGGAAGCGGCCGGGACCGCTCCGGTACTATCGACCGTCGCCAACGATGACGGCACCGGGTTTGTGGGGTTGATGTGTCGGGAAATCGACAAAGCGCCGAAGCAATTTCGTCGGCTTCGGGGCTGCCCCGCCCGAATTCGGCCGGGGCAGGTGTACGCGGGTTGCGGGTGGTGCGACGATGGGACACATGGGGGACGGTGCACGGCTGCTGACCAGCCGTCGGGTCCGGCGCTTCCCCTGGAGGACCCCCCGGCCGGTGGCTGGGGGAGGATGCCGCGACACTCTGGGGGAGCGGGAGTCCGGATGAGGCTGATCGGCAAGAACGGGCCAGGCGCCAGGTCCGCGGCCACCGAGGCGGACACCGACGCCTGGGCGGAGAGCCCCGAGAGCCGTCCCGGCGCCCTGCCCGCCCAGCGCACCGGCGGCCTCGCCGAGCGCCGCCCCGCGGCCGGCTGCGGCCCCGACAGCCTCGTCCACGTGCCCACCCGTCAGTTCACCTCCGCCGTCGGCCCGTACGGCGAACCCGCCGAGGGCCCGGCCGGCGCCCACGGCGGCGCCCTCGACCCCGCGGGCCTGGACACCACCAGCTTCGAGACCGCGCTGGCCGCCCGCGAGCAGGCCGCGCTGGAGGCCAGGCACCGCCGCGCCGCCGAGGAGGGCGACCCGGACGCCGCCTCCCGGCTCGGCACGCTGCTGCTGCGCCGCGGCGAACTGGAGGACGCCGAGCCGTTCCTGCGCACCGCCGCGGCCGCCGGGGTCCGCGCCGCCTCCAACAACCTGGGCGTGCTGCTGCACCAGCAGGGCCACCGCGCCGAGGCCGCCCAGTGGTGGCGCCAGGCCGCCGTCGCCGGCAGCGCCCCCGCCGCCCACGCGCTCGGGCTCCAGCTGCGCGACCAGGGCGAGGAGGAGGCCGCCGAGTACTGGCTGCACTTCGCCGCCGACCACGGCCACCCCCTCGGCGCCTACGCGCTCGGCGACCTGATGGAGCACCGGCGCGACGTCCGCGCCGAGCGCTGGTTCAAGGTGTCCGCCGACGCCGGCCACCGCGAGGCCGCCTACCGGCTGGCCCGGATGCGCGAGGCCGCCGGCGACAAGGACACCGCCGAGACCTGGTACCGCACCGCCGCCGCCCGCAGCCACGCCCGGGCCGCGCTGCGCCTCGGCGTGCTGCTGGAGGAGCGCGCCGGGGCCGACCAGGCGCTGCTGGACGAGGCCGCCCGCTGGTACCGGCAGTCCGCGCAGAACGGCGAGCCCCGGGCCGCGTGCGCGCTCGGCTTCCTGCTGCGCGACTCCGGGGACGTCGCGGCCGCCGCCGAGTGGTGGCAGGAGGCCGCCGAGGCCGGCGACGGCAACGCCGCAAACGCGCTCGGCGCGCTGCACGCGAGCCGCGGCGAGGCCAAGGAGGCCGAGCACTGGTACCGCTGCGCGCTGGAGGCCGGCGACCACAACGGCGCCTTCAACCTCGGGCTGCTGTGCGCCGGCACCGGCCGGGAGAAGCAGGCCGAGCAGTGGTACCGCCGGGCCGCGTACGCCGGGCACCGCGAGGCGTGCAACGCGCTGGCCGTGGTGCTGCTCCAGCGCGGCGACGAGTCCGGCGCCGAGCCGTGGTTCTCCAAGGCGGCCGAGGCCGGCAGCGTCGACGGCGCGTTCAACCTCGGCGTGCTGCACGCCGGGCGCGGCGAGCACCGGCAGGCGCAGGAGTGGTACGCGCGCGCCGCGGCCGAGGGCCACGGCGAGGCGGCGCTGCAGCTGGCGGTCGTCCAGGAGCAGCGCGGCAACCTGGCGGGCGCGCTGGAGCGCTACCGGCAGGCGGCGGCGGGCGGTTCGGCGGAGGGCGCGTTCCGCCTCGCGTCGGTGCTGGACCGGCGGGGCGACGCGGACGCGGAGGCCGAGCACTGGTACGCGGTCGCGGCGGACGCCGGGCACCGGCGGGCGCAGGTGCGGATGGGCGTGCGGGCGGCCGAGCGCGGTGCGCTGGAGATCGCCGAGAGCTGGTACCGGCGGGCGGCGGAGGCCGGGAGCCGCAGTGCGGCGTTCAACCTGGGGCTGCTGCTGGCCCGGCAGGACAGCGAGGCCGAGGCGATGCTCTGGTACACCCGGGCGGCGGACGCCGGGCACGGACGGGCGGCGCTGCGCCTCGCGCTGCTGGCGCTGCGCCGGGGGGAGCCGGTGCAGGCGGAGAACTGGTGCCGCCGGGCGGCCGACTACGGTCCGGCCGAGGTGGCGGAGCGGGCGGGGCGTCTGCTGGGGGCGCTGCACGCGGAGCTGAGCGCGTAGCGCTGAGCGGGCCGCTCAGGGGGCCGGTGCGTCCGTACAGTCCGGACAGAGCCCGCGGTAGGTGATCTCGGCGCGGGACAGGACGAAGCCGAAGCGCTCGGTGGCGGGCAGCGCGGCGAGCGGGTCGCCGTGCGGGTGGACGTCGCGGATCGCGCCGCAGCCCGAGCAGACCAGGTGCTGGTGGGCGTGGCGGGCGTTGGGGTCGTAGCGCTTGGCGCGCCCGTCGGTGGCGACCTCCAGGACCTCGCCGAGGGCGACGAGTTCGCCGAGCGTGTTGTAGACGGTCGCGCGGCTGATCTCGGGCAGGTGGCGCGCGGCGCGGGCGTGCACCTCGTCGGCGGTGAGGTGGACGTGCTCGCCGTCGAGGACCTCGGCCACGACCCGGCGCTGCGAGGTCAGGCGCCACCCACGTCCGCGAAGTCGTTCCAGCAGGTCACTCATGCGCACCAGAGTAAGTCACGCTCTGAGATTGGTGCCAGTATTGACTTGGACAAAGTCCAAGTTAGGATCGAGTCGTCACCACGACCGGATCACGCGGAGGCTTCTCACATGACGACCCAGGACGAGCTGCGCCCCACCCTCACGACGGAGGCCGGCGCCCCCGTCGCCGACAACCAGAACACCGAGACGGCGGGTGTCGGCGGCCCGGCGCTCATCCAGGACCAGCAGCTGTTCGAGAAGCTCGCGCACTTCAACCGCGAGCGGATCCCGGAGCGCGTGGTGCACGCCCGCGGCGCCGCGGCCTACGGCACGTTCACGGTCACGGCCGACGTGACGCCCTACACCCGGGCCGGCTTCCTCGCCGAGATCGGCAAGCAGACCGAGGTCTTCCTGCGCTTCTCCACCGTCGCGGGCAACCTCGGCTCCGCCGACGCGGTGCGCGACCCGCGCGGCTTCGCGCTGAAGTTCTACACCGAGGAGGGCAACTACGACCTCGTCGGCAACAACACCCCCGTGTTCTTCATCAAGGACGCGACCAAGTTCCCCGACTTCATCCACACCCAGAAGCGCGACCCGTACACCGGCTCGCAGGAGGCGGACAACGTCTGGGACTTCTGGGGCCTGTCGCCCGAATCGACCCACCAGGTGACCTGGCTGTTCGGCGACCGCGGCATCCCCGCCTCCTACCGCCACCTCAACGGCTACGGCTCGCACACCTTCCAGTGGCAGAACGAGGCCGGCGAGCACTTCTGGGTCAAGTACCACTTCAAGACCGACCAGGGCATCCGCAACCTCACCCAGGACGAGGCCAACCGCCTCGCCGGCGAGGACCCGGACAGCCACCAGCGCGACCTGCGCGAGGCCATCGAGCGCGGCGAGTTCCCGAGCTGGACCGTGCAGGTCCAGATCATGCCGGCGGCCGACGCGGCGAACTACCGCTTCAACCCCTTCGACCTGACCAAGGTGTGGCCGCACGCGGACTACCCGCCGGTCGAGATCGGCAAGCTGGAGCTCAACCGCAACCCCGACAACGTCTTCGCCGAGGTCGAGCAGTCGATCTTCTCCCCGGGCCACTTCGTGCCCGGCATCGGCCCGTCGCCCGACAAGATGCTCCAGGGCCGCCTGTTCGCGTACGCGGACGCCCACCGCTACCGCGTCGGCATCAACGCCGACCACCTGCCGGTGAACCGCCCGCACGCCACCACCGCGCGCACCAACAGCCGCGACGGCCACCTGTACGACGGCCGCCACGGCCGCCAGAAGAACTACGAGCCGAACAGCTTCGGCGGCCCGGTCGAGACCGGCCGTCCGCTGTGGGCCGCGACCGCCGTCACCGGCGCGACCGGCAACCACGCGGCGCCCTCGCACGCCGAGGACGACGACTTCGTGCAGGCCGGCAACCTCTACCGCCTCTACTCCGAGGACGAGAAGCAGCGCCTGATCGCGGGCCTGGCCGGCTTCATCGCCAAGGTCTCCGAGGACCGCGAGGACATCGTGGAGCGCGCGGTCGACAACTTCCGCAAGGCCGACGCCGATTACGGGCACCGGCTGGAGACGGCCGTCCGGGAGCTGCGCAAGAAGTAGGCGCGTCCCGGACGGCCCCCGAACCGGAGGTCACAGAGCAGCGGGCCCCTCGACCAGCTCCCACAGGTCGGGGGGCCCGCCACCATATGCGGGGACGGGTCAGAAGCGCAGCCGGCGCCGCGTCTCCTCGTGCAGGAGGCC
>NZ_JBFBDY010000125.1:0-16019 GCF_040683475.1 Kitasatospora sp. NPDC093558
TCGACGGCGGCCAGCGCGGCGGGCGCGTCGAGGTCGTCGGCGAGCGCCGCGCGCACCTCGGCGAGCAGCTCCGCGGCGGCCGGGCCGTCCGGCCGGGAGACGGCGGCGCGCCAGCGGGCGAGGCGCTCGACGGCCTCGTCCAGGACGGCCTTGGTCCACTCCCAGTCCTCGCGGTAGTGGTGCGAGAGCAGGGCCAGGCGGATCGCCGCCGGGTCGACGCCCTCGCGGCGCAGCGCCGAGACGAAGACCAGGTTGCCGCGGGACTTGGACATCTTCTTGCCGTCGAGCGCGACCATGCCGGCGTGCACGTACGCCTTCGCGTACGGGTGGGCGCCGGTGGCGACCTGGGCGTGCGAGGCGCCCATCTCGTGGTGCGGGAAGGAGAGGTCGCTGCCGCCGCCCTGGATGTCGAAGGACATGCCGAGGTACTGCAGGGCGATCGCGACGCACTCGATGTGCCAGCCGGGGCGGCCGTGGCCGAGCTCGGTGTCCCAGGCGGGCTCGCCGGGGCGGGCGGCCAGCCAGAGGAGGGCGTCGAGCGGGTTGCGCTTGCCCGGGCGGTCCGGGTCGCCGCCGCGCTCGGCGAAGACCGGGCGCATGGCCTCGCGGGTCAGGCCGGAGACCTCGCCGAAGTGCGGGTCGGAGTCGACCGAGAAGTAGATGTCGCCGTCGACCTCGTACGCGGCGCCACTGGCCAGCAGCTTCTGGACGATCGGCACGATCCACGGGATGGACTCGACGGCGCCGATGTAGTGGGCCGGCGGGAGCAGCCGCAGCGCCGTCATGTCCTCGCGGAAGAGCGCGGTCTCGCGCTCGGCCAGGGCCGTCCAGTCCTGCCCGGTGGCGACGGCGCGCTCCAGCAGCGGGTCGTCGACGTCGGTGACGTTCTGGATGTACAGGACGTCGTGGCCGGCGTCCTTCCAGACCCGCTGGACCAGGTCGAAGGCGTTGTACGTGGCGGCGTGGCCCATGTGGGTCGCGTCGTAGGGGGTGATGCCGCAGACGTAGATCCGGGCGGTGCCGTCCTGCGGGACGACCTCGCGGACCGTGCCCGCTGCAGTGTCGAAGATGTGGAGGGGGAGCCCCTGACCAGGCAGGGCGGGAACCTCGGAGGCGGGCCAGGCATGCATGGGAACGACTTTAACCTTGCGAACATTTGAAAGCCTAACCAATGCACGAGAATGCACAAGATCGACTGGAATCGCTTCGTGCCGTGGCCTGAGCACTCCTTGACCGGTGCGGTGCGGATTGCGTCGGCTCCCGTGCGTGACCGTCCGCACGCGCACGGGTCCGCGCGGAGGAGCGCCCGGCCGGCCCTGCCGCCGACCGGGCGCCCGGCCCTCGGGCGTGCGCGGCCGGAGCCGCTACGACCGCTGCCAGAGGGCCGGTACGTTCGGCGGCTCCCAGCCGGCCATGGCGGTGTGCGCCTGGAGGCAGACGTAGGAGGCGCCGGAGTAGGTGACGCGGTCGCCGGCGGCGTAGGTCCGGCCCGGGGTCCAGCTGCCGCCGGGCGGGGTCCCGGTGGGGGTGGGGGTCGGGGTCGCGGTCGGGGTGCCGGGGGTCTGCGGGACGTTCAGGACGACGTCGTACGAGCCCTCCTGGCCGGGGCCGGACTGACGGACGTTCATCAGCAGCCGGGCGTCGAAGATGGTGTCGGTGGCGTTGCGGGGCTCGCCGGGGAAGTAGAGCTGGGTGGTGAGCACCGGCCGGCCGGGGGCCTGGAGCTTGACGTGCAGGTGCCGGGTGCGGCCGGGATAGAGGCCGGGGACGATCGTGGTGAGCCTGAACGCGCCCTGGGCGTCGGTGAACTGGTGGCCGCGGAAGGTGTAGCCGGCGTTGTCGTACGCGCCGTTGTCGTCGGCCTGCCAGAAGTCCAGCAGCACGCCGGCGATCGGCAGGCAGGCCCGGCCGAAGACGTAGCCGCCGACGGTCAGCGGGGTGCCCGGGCCGTCCGTGGACAGGTCGGCGCGCAGCGGGGAGTCGGGCTTGAAGTAGGGGCCCTCGGTCTGCTCGATGGTGGGTTCGTCGCCGTCATGGCAGGCCGGGGTGGGGGTCAGGGTGCGGCCGCTGCCGGCCTGTTCGCGGGCGAGCGCGACGCCGCCGCCGAGCAGCAGCGGGGTGGCGCCGAGCGCTGCGGCGGCCTTCAGGACGGTCTTGCGGCTGATCCTGCCGTCGGGGGTGGGCATGGGCCTGCTCCTTCGGGGGCGCGGTGGCGCGAAGAGTGGGGGTGGCCCTTGTCGTGGTGGGGGCATGACAAGGGCCGGACCGGTCGACCGCCCGCGCGCGCCGGGCCGGTCACCGGGGGTCGGCAGCCAACTTACGGTCCGTCCGGGCACGCCGCGATGGACGCGATCCCGGGATCGTGGTGATTTCCGCCGACGCCGGCCCGGAACTCCCCCGGCGTCATGCCGGTCTCCCGGCGGAAGAAGCGGCAGAAGTAGGCCGGGTCGGCGAACCCGGCCTCCTTCGAGACCTGACGGATCGTCAAGTCGGTGCAGGCGAGCAGCCGTTTGGCTTCAAGGGTCTGCTGGCGGCGGATGAGTCCGCCGGGCGTGCGGCCGGTGGCCTGCTTGACGATTGTCTGCAAGTGGCCCGGGGAGACGCCGAGTTCCTGCGCGCTGGAGGCCACCGAGTGCCGCACCCCGCCGGGCCGGGCGATCAACCGGGTGAAGGCGGCGGCCAGTTCGCCCGGCCGGCCCGCCGTAGCGCCCGGCTCGCCCGGGTTGGCGGCGCGCAGGGCGCGGACGATCAGGATGTGCAGGCTGGCGCTCAGCACGCCCTGGTAGCCGGGCGGCGTGGTCACGAACTCGCGCTCCATGTCGGCGAGCAGGGCGCCCACCGGCTCGGCCTGGTCGCCGAGGTCCAGGCCGGGCCGGGCGGACAGGGCCCGCAGGGCGGCGAGGTCGCGCGGCCGGCCGAGCAGGAAGTCCTCGTTGAACAGGACGACCCGGCCGGCGAGTTCGTCGGCGTCCGCCCAGTAGTGCACCTGGCCGGGCGCGATCACGCACAACTGCGGTGGCGCCAGCGGCCGGTGGACCAGGTCCAGGACGTGGGCGCCGCGCCCGCCGGTGACGTGCACGATCTCGTAGAAGGAGTGCCGGTGGGGGAAGCCGGCCCGGGAGAGCGGGCCGATCGTGTCGAACGTGCCGATGGCGAACGGGAGCAGGTGCGGCAGCGGGACCTGGAGGCGGTGCAGCGGCAGGTCCGGCGTGGCACGGGGAGTGGGGGTGGTCCGTCGTGCGTCCATCGGAGCAGTGTGCTCCGGTCCGCCTGACAGGTCCATACCACCGATCGCCTCGGCGGGAGCACGGCCGGCGCTACACCGGCGGCCACGGGATCGCGGGCCAGTCCTCGGACGGCAGCGGGTGCAGTCCCGTCCCGCGCAGCCCGTCCACCCGGGCGCGCGTCGCGGCCAGTTCGGCCTCCGTCAGGTGCGGGGCCAGGCGCGCACCGAGCTCGCCGTCCAGTTCCGCGGCCAGCCGGGCCAGCACCTCCAGCGCCTCGGCCGGCAGCGGATCCCCGGCCCAGCCCCAGAGCAGCGTGCGCAGCTTGCCCTCGGTGTTGAACGTGACGCCGTGGTCGATGCCGTAGACCCGGCCGTCGGCGGCCGGGATCAGGTGGCCGCCCTTGCGGTCGGCGTTGTTGAGGACGGCGTCCAGCACCGCGAGCCTGCGCAGCCGCTCGTCGTCGTGGTGGACCAGCAGCGCGGTGCGCCCGCCGCCGACCTCGGCCCGGATGATCGGCAGCCAGCCCGGCTCGGGGCCGGACGGGTCCTGGAGGGCCAGCAGCGGCTCGGCCTGCGGGTCCGGCTCGACCCACAGCTGCACCATGCCCGGCCCGTGCGGTCCGTCGCGCAGCACCGTCGGCGGGATCAGCGCCCAGCCGGTGGCGGCGGACACCTCGTACGCGGCGACCTCGCGGCCCGCGAGCGTGCCGTCCGGGAAGTCCCACAGCGGGCGCTCGCCGGCCACCGGCTTGTAGACCGCCTGCGCGCTCAGCGAGCCGAGCGCGACGGTGCAGTAGAGGGCGGCGTTGGAGGCCTCGGTGAGGCGGCCGTGCACCGTCAGCCCGCCCTCGCGCAGCAGCGCCAGGGCGGTGGGGACGTCGGCGGCGAGGGCCGCGGCCGCGGCCGGGTCCGCCTGGGGCGGGGTCTCGGTGTTCAGCGCCGGTAACCGTTCGCGCGCGGGCACAGGTGGCCCTCCGGGTCGAGCGGCAGGTTGCAGAACGGGCAGGGCTTGCGGCCGGCCGCGACGAGGTCCAGCGCGCGCTTGGCGAACACCCGGGCCATCGCGCCGGACAGGCGCACGCGCAGCATGTCCGGGCCGTTGTCGTCGTCCTCGAACACCGCCTCGGCGGCCTCCTCGTCCTCCTCCTCGACCAGCGCCTGCGCCTCGACCACGAGGCAGCCGTCGACGCTGTCCCAGGCCAGGGCCATGGTGCCGACCCGGAACTCCTGCTCCAGCGGCAGGTCCAGCGGCGCGGTGTCGAGCAGGTCCTGCGGGGCGGCGGCCGGGATCGCGGAGTCGCCGCCGCTGCGCCGCAGCGCCTCGTCCAGGACCTCCTCGATCCGCTCGGCGAGCGCGGCGACCTGGGTCTTCTCCAGCAGCACGCTGGTGATCCGGCCCCGCGCGCTGGCCTGCAGGTAGAACGCCCGGGCGCCGGGCTGGCCGACGGTGCCGGCCACGAACCGTTCGGGCTGGTCGTAGAAGAAGACCTGACGGGGCACGCTCTCGCTCCGGATCGTGTCGCTCGGTTGCGGATCCGCTGAGGGGATCGCGGGGATCTTTGAACTCCGTTAGTCACCCTACGACCTCCGGGCCCCGGCCGGGGAGCCGAGCCGGAGGCGGGGCCGGGATGGCACCCGGTGGGTCAGGCGGTGCCGCCGACCACGGCGTCACCGGCCGGGGCGGCCGGCGCGGCGCCGTGCTTGGGCGCCAACGAGGAGAGGTCGCCGGTGTCGCCCATTCTCAGCACGAAGGGGCGCTGCGGGGTGTAGCGGATCACGGTGACCGAACACGGCTCGACGCTGATCCGCTGGAAATGGTCAAGGTGCAGGCCGAGCGCGTCGGCGACGACCGCCTTGATGACGTCCCCGTGCGAACAGGCGAGCCAGACCGCGTCGTCGCCGTGCTCGGCGGCGATCTTCTCGTTCCACTCGCGCACCGCGCTCACCGTGCGGTGGCTCAGCTCCCGCAGCGACTCGCCGCCGGGGAACGCCGCGGCGGCGGCGTGGTCCTGGACGGTGCGCCACAGCGGCTCCTTCGCCAGCTCGGCCAGCGGGCGGCCGGTCCACTCGCCGTAGTGGCACTCGCCGAGCCGCTCGTCCACGGCGGGCCCGACCAGCTCGGGCCGGGCGGCGAGCAGCGGCTCCAACGTCTGCCGGCAGCGCTCCAGCGGGCTGCTGACGGCCTGCGCCAGCGGGACGCCGGCGAGCCGGCCGGCGAGGGCCGCGGCCTGTGCGCGCCCGGTGTCGTCGAGGTCCACCCCGGGCGTCCAACCGGCCAGGATCCCGGCGGTGTTCGCGGTCGAGCGGCCGTGGCGGACGAGCAGCAGGGTCGGCATGGGGCCTAGCCTACGGCCTCCGCGCGGCGGCGCGGACGGCGGCGGCTCTCCGCCGTGACCACCCTCCGGGGCCGACCGGGGCGTTCGGGCCACAACGGCCCGCATTATCGTCCACTGCGCCATCCACCGCGACGGCCGTCGGGTCGAGGAGCTCCCCGGCCCGGCGGGCACCCGGGCGGCCGCCCGGGCGGCCGGTCCCGGCGGCTTCGCCTGGATAGGCCTGTTCGAGCCGACCGCCGATGAACTCGGCCAGGTCAGCGCGGAGTTCGGGCTGATGGCGGTCGTCTGCGTGGTCCTGCACCGGGTGTTCGAACGGCACGACCGGCTGTAGGACCCGCTTCGCACCATTCGCGTCATTCGCGTCAGGCGAGGCCGGCGCGCTCCAGGGCCTCGACTCCCGTGCGCAGCGCCTGGATCCGCTCGTCGAGGGAGAACCCTCCGGGGGCCAGGGTGAGCGTGGTGACGCCGGCGTCGGCGTAGGCCTGCATGCGGTCGGCGATGCGGGCGGTGTCGCCGAGCAGGGCGGTGGCGTCGATCAGGTCGTGCGGGACGGCCGCGGCGGCGCCGGCGTAGTCCTTGGCCAGGTACTTCTCCTGGATCTCGTCCGCGGCCTGCTCATACCCCATGCGCCGGGCGAGCTGGTTGTAGAAGTTCTTCTCCTTGCTGCCCATGCCGCCGATGTACAGCGCCGCGTAGGAGCGCAGCGAGTCGGCGCCGGCCTTGACGTCCTCGCCGACCACGACGTTCACCGTCGGGCAGAGGTCGAAGCCGTCCAGCGTCAGCCCGCTCTTCGCGCGGCCGGCACGCAGCGCGTCGAGGGAGAGCCCGGCGTGCTCGGGCGAGAAGAAGATGCCGAGCCAGCCGTCGGCGATCTCGCCGGTCAGCTCCAGGTTCTTCGGGCCGATCGCGGCGATGTACAGCGGGATGTGCTCGCGCACCGGGTGGACGGTGAGCTTGATCGGCTTGCCGGGGCCGCCGGGCAGCGGCAGCGTCCAGTGCTGCCCCTCGTGCACCAGGCGCTCGCGGGACATCGCCTTGCGGATGATCTCCACGTACTCGCGGGTGCGGGCGAGCGGCTTGTCGAACTTCACGCCGTACCAGCCCTCGGAGACCTGCGGTCCGGAGACGCCGAGGCCGAGCCGGAACCGGCCGCCGGACAGGGTGTCCAGGGTCGCGGCGGTCATCGCGGTCATCGCCGGGGTGCGGGCCGGGATCTGGAAGATGGCCGAACCGACGTCGATCCGCTCGGTCTTCGCGGCGACGAAGCTGAGCACCGTCGCCGCGTCCGAGCCGTAGGCCTCGGCCGCCCAGCACACCGAGTAGCCCAGCCGGTCCGCCTCCTGGGCCACGGCGATGTTGTCGGCGTCCATGCCGAGTCCCCAGTAGCCGAGGTTGATGCCGAGTCGCATGTGCCGAACCTTCCAGTCGGATGGGCTTGGTGGTGAGGGTAACCGGGTGCCCCGCGGTGATGCTACTGGTCGGTAGGGACGGATCCGTCCAGCGCGCCGACGGCCGCCCGCGGTTGATCGTTCTGCGGGTCTGCGCACCTGTCCGTGCACCGGCCGCTACGCTCAGCCGACGTGGGGAGTCCCCTCCCCACCTGCGCGTTCACAGGGCCAACGGGGGCGCCCCGGGCCCGCCGAGTGGAGGGCCCGTCGGATGGAACATCGTCACCTCGGCCGTACCGGCCTTCAGGTCTCCCGGCTCGGCCTCGGCACCATGACCTGGGGCCGCGACACCGACGAGCACGAGGCCGGCGAGCAGCTCAAGGAGTTCGTCGACGCCGGCGGCAACCTGGTCGACACCGCCGACGTGTACGCCGACGGCGGCGCCGAGTACCTCCTCTCCCGCCTCACCGACAGCCTCGTGCCCCGCTCCGACCTCGTCATCGCCACCAAGGCCGGCAGCGTCCCGGAGTCCCCCCGCCGCTTCGACGGCTCGCGCGGCCACCTCCTCGCCGCCCTCGACGCCTCGCTGCGCCGGCTCGGCACCGACTACGTCGACCTGTGGCAGGTGCACGCGTTCGACCCCGGCACCCCCGCCGAGGAGACGCTCAGCGCCCTCGACATCGCCGTCTCCTCCGGACGCGCCCGCTACGCCGGGGTCTGCGACTACAGCGGCTGGCAGCTCGCCAAGGCCACCACCTGGCAGCACGCCCACCACGGGCGCGCGCCGCTCGCCGGGGCGCAGCTGGAGTACTCGCTCCTCCAGCGCGGCATCGAGCGCGAGGCGCTGCCCGCCGCCCTGGACGCCGGGGTCGGGCTGATCGCCTCCTCCCCGCTCGGCCGCGGCGTGCTCACGGGCAAGTACCGGCACGGCGTCCCGCAGGACTCGCGCGGCGCCTCGCCGTACCTGTCCGGCTTCGTCCAGCCCTACCTCGGGGAGCGCTCGCGGCGGATCGTCGACGCCGTCGCGACCGCCGCGGACGGGCTCGCCAGCACCCCGCTCGCGGTCGCCCTCGCCTGGGTGCGGGACCGGCCCGGGGTGGCGAGCGCGCTGGTCGGGGCGCGGACGGCGGCACAGCTGCAGGCGGCGCTGTCGGTGGAGGCGCTTACGCTTCCGGGTGAGATCCGCGGCGCGCTGGACGACATCTCGTCCCCGGTGCACCGCTACCCGGACCAGGGGTGGACCGAGCTCTGACCCCTGTCGAGCAACACACGCAGTGGAGTGACCTTTGGAGCGGACGATGAGTGACACGGAGAACGGCGCTCCGGAGGCCGGCTCGGCGGGTGCGGCGGGTTCGGACGGCGCGGAAGGTTCGGACGGCGCGGCGGGTGCGGGCGGCGCGGCGGACAAGGCGGCGGCGATCGCCGAGCTGGCGCAGCGGATCCGCAGCGTCGGGCCGCAGGCTTCGGGGCCCACTCCGACGGCTCGTTCGGCGGCTGGTTCGACGGCCGCGATGCCGCCGTCCGCGCTCGCCAGCAGCACCGCGGCGTCCGCCGTGAAACCGGCCAGCGCGGCCAGGGCGATGCCCTGACGGGCCGGCCACATGCCGTTCAGCCGGAACCAGCCGGCCGCCGTCAGCACCTGGAGCAGCGCGACCACAAGGGCCAGCGCCACCTGCCCGAGCGCCGCGCCGCCGGCCAGCAGGGCGGCGACGCCCGCGGTGATCAGCGCGGGCTGGATGCCCGGCTCGATGATCGGCGAGCCGGTGCGGTGCGCGCTCGGCGCGACCGGCGCGACGCCGGGGGTGGCGGGCATGGCCGGCATCGGGGGCATCGGCGGGACGCCCGGGTGGAACGCCGCGCCGGGAGCCGTGGGAGCCGTAGGAGCAGCAGGCCGCTTCAGGGTCATGGTCGGCTGGTCGAGGCCGGGCGCGGGCACCGGGACCTGGGCCGGGGCCGGGGCGTGCGCCGCGTGCCGCGGCTGCTGCCGCGGAGGGCCCTGCGGCTGCGGCGGCGCGACGGGCATCGCGCCGGAGACGACCACCGGCGGGAGCAGCGTGGTGGCCGCCGCGTCCTCCATCGGCGGGACCGGGGGCAGCAGCGTCGTCGCTGCGGCGTCCATGGCCGGGACGGGCGGGAGCAGCGTGGTGGCCCCGGCGTCGTCCATCGGCGGAACGGGCGGCAGGAGCGTCGTCGCCGCGTCGTCCATCGGCGGCGGCACCGGCTGCCCGTAGCCCGGGTGGCCGTACTGCTGCGGCTGCGTGTACTGCTGAGGGTGGCCCTGCTGCGGATGCGGCTGCTGGGGCTGCTGCCAGCCCCCGAAGCCGCCGTTGTTCGCGTCGTTCATGTCCGTCACGCCGCTCAGCCTCCCGCGAACGGGGGCAGCACCTCGACGGTCCCGCCCTCGGTGAGCTCGACGGTCGCGTGGTCCCGGCCGCCCACCTGGGCGCCGTCCACCAGGTAGGAGCAGTGCCCGAGGAGCAGCACGAGCTTCGGCCGGTCGGCGTGCCGCTCCTTGGCGGCCGCCAGCGCCTCGGCCAGGGTCGCCGCCTCGTACGGCTCCTCGGCCAGGCCGGCCTCGGACTTCGCCGCCGCCCAGTAGCGGATCGTCCCGCGCACCCGGGCGCCGCTCGCGGGCTCGGTGGTCGCGCCCATGGCAACCCCTTCTCGTCGTCCTCGCCCGGCCCGGTGCCCCGGTCCGGCTCGCCACCGGGACGCCGTCCTACCACCCGAAAGGGGGACGTGCGCGGTGCCACCGGTGTGCGTCCCATGATGGCGTGTCCGGCGCCGCGACCGGCAATCGCCCTGGCCGGACGGACCGTGAGCGCCGGTCGAAGCCGTGACCAGGCTCACCCGGCGCGCGCCCGGATTGGGCGAACCGCCGCATTCGAGCCCTCCCGGTACGGGGGCCGGTCGGCTATTCTCGACGACCAAGAGGGATCCGGGCAGAGTCGCCCCCGGGTCCTTTTGTGCTTTCAGGACGCCAGTACGGACGTTCTTGCGAATCGTCGGCCCACCCCCGGCGGTGCGCGGGAACCGCCCCGCCTCTCGCGGCACGACGACGTGCCCCGTCCGGCCGGGGTGACGCCACCCCGGTGTCGGGCCGCCGCCCGGCGCGGGACTACGACCGGAGGGTTCGCGGGATGAGCAGGGCAGAAACGGTGCGCCAGGGGTTGCGGGACCCCCGGCCCGTGCGCCGTCGCGCCGTGCACGCCGGCCAATCCTCCGGTGTGCTCCCGGCGTCCGAATCCTTCCCCCAACCCTCAGCACGTGCGCCATCCGGCTGTGGCGGCAGCCGTACAGCGACCGCGACGACCCGGAAAGGGGACTACCGGGTATGAGTTCTCTCCTCCTCCTCACCAACGCACTGCAGCCCTCCGCGGAGGTGCTGCCGGCACTCGGCCTGCTGCTGCACAGCGTCCGGGTGGCGCCCGCCGAGGGGTCCGCCCTGGTGGACACCCCCAGCGCCGACGTCATCCTGGTCGACGGCCGGCGGGACCTCCCGCAGATCCGCAGCCTGTGCCAGCTGCTGCGCTCCACCGGCATCGGCAGTCCGCTGATCCTCGTGGTCACCGAGGGCGGCCTGGCCGCCGTGACGGCCGAGTGGGGCGTCGACGACGTCCTGCTGGACACCGCGGGCCCGGCCGAGGTCGAGGCCCGGCTGCGGCTCGCGCTCGGCCGGCTCCAGGTCGTCGCCGACGACAGCCCGATGGAGATCCGCAACGGCGACCTCTCGGTCGACGAGGCCACCTACTCCGCCAAGCTCAAGGGCCGCGCGCTCGACCTCACCTTCAAGGAGTTCGAGCTGCTCAAGTACCTCGCCCAGCACCCCGGCCGGGTCTTCACCCGGGCGCAGCTGCTGCAGGAGGTCTGGGGCTACGACTACTTCGGCGGCACCCGGACGGTGGACGTGCACGTCCGGCGCCTGCGCGCCAAGCTCGGCGTCGAGCACGAGCAGCTGATCGGCACCGTGCGCAACGTCGGCTACCGCTTCGTCGTCCCGGAGAAGCCCGAGAAGGGGGAGCGCCCGGAGCTCGCCCAGCTGCCCTCGGCGCCGCTGGAGGCGTGACGGCGCGCCGGGCGGGGTGGTCCCGCCCGGCTTGTCCGGTTCGCCCCCTCGTCGCCTCCCGTCCACCTACCGGCAGCCCCAGGTCCCACTGCCGACGCCGAGGCCACACGCGTAGACTCGACACGTGGCCAAAGTGACGCGCGACGATGTAGCCCGACTGGCTGGTACCTCGACCGCGGTCGTCAGCTACGTGATCAACAACGGGCCGCGCCCGGTCGCGCCCGCCACCAAGGAGAAGGTGCTCGCGGCGATCGACCAGCTCGGCTACCGGCCGAACAGCGTCGCCCAGGCGATGGCCTCCCGCCGCACCAACCTGATCGGCATGGTCGTCCCGGACGCCCGCCAGCCGTTCTTCGCCGAGATGGCGCACGCCGTGGAACGGGCCGCCTCCGAGCGCGGCAAGCTCGTGCTGATCGGCAACTCCGACTATGTCGACGACCGCGAGGTGCACTACGTCCGCGCCTTCCTCGGCATGCGCGTCTCCGGGCTGATCCTGGTCAGCCAGGGCCCGTCGCAGCGCGCCGCCGAGGAGTTCGCCGCGATGGAGGGCGCGAAGGTGGTCCTGCTGCACCGCCGCCCCGAGGCGATCGACGACGTCGCGGTGGTCACCGACGACGTGGGCGGCGCCGAGGCCGTCGTGCGCCACCTACTGGAGGTCCACGGGCACCCGTACGTGGCCTGCTTCGGCGGCCCGGTCGACTCCCCCGCGCCCGGCGACCCGGTCATCGACCACGTCGAGGGCTGGCAGCGGGCCATGGACGGGCACGGCCTGCCCACCGAGCCGCACCTGATCGACGCGCCCTTCCACCGCTACGGCGCGTACGAGGTCGCGCTCGGCGTGCTGCGCTCGCCGGACCGCCCGCCGGCGATCTTCTGCTCCACCGACGACCAGGCGATCGGCGTGCTCCGGGCCGCCCGCGAGGTCGGCCTGAAGGTCCCGGAGGACCTCGCGGTGGCCGGCTTCGACGACGTGCCGGAGGCGGCCCTGGCCGACCCGCCGCTGACCACCGTCGCCTCCGACCGGGACGCGATGGCGCGCGCCGCCGTCGACCTGGTCCTGGACGACTCGCTGATGGTCCCGGGCTCCGACACCGAGCGGGTCCGCAAGTTCCCGTCCCGCCTGGTGGTCCGGCGGTCCTGCGGCTGCGACGGCGCGGCCCCGGGCGCTCCGGCCGTCTCCACCGAAGCGGAGTAGCCGGTTCCGTTCCGGCTGCCGTCGCGCACCGCCTGACCAGGCTTTATGAGAAGTCAACAGGCTTCTCGGACCCTTCTGAGACCGCTTTCATCCGATCCTCATCCGCCGGGCGGACGTTGTTCGGCATGAGCGATCAGCAGCGCAGCGAGCAGCAGTACGGGTGGACCGGACAGTACGGCGAGCAGCACGGCACGCAGCACGGCGAGCAGCCGTCCGCGCAACCGCCCGCGCCGCACGAGCACCGCGTCATCGAGGGCACCGTCCTCGGCAGCAGCACGGACGGCGGTGCCGGCACCGCTGCCGCCACCCCCGGGTACGGCTACCGCGAGGACCACTCCGGCGGTGGCTTCGACAGCCCGCTCCCCCCGCCGCCCATGCCCCCGGCCCCGCCGGCCGCCGGCTGGCCCGGCAGCCCCGAGGGCCCGGAAGGCCCCCACGGCCACGGCAGCCGGGCCCGGCGCGGCGCCCTGCGCGGCCGGCTGGTCCTGGTCACCGCCGTCGCCGCGATCGCCGCCGTGCTCGGCGGGGTCACCGGCGGGGTCATCGCCACCCAGGAGCGCACCTCGGACACCCGGAGCAGCACGATCGCCAGCCCAGTCTCCGCCCGCTCCGACGGCAGCGCCGACGTCGCCGCGATCGCCGCCGCCGTCTCGCCGAGCGTCGTCCAGATCACCGTCAAGGCCCCGGGCGGCACCGCCACCGGCACCGGCGTGGTCCTCGCGAAGAACGGGCAGATCCTCACCAACTTCCACGTCGTCTCCGGCGCGGTGGACAACGGCGGCCAGATCACCGTCACCTTCAAGGACGGCTCGACCGCGCAGGCCACCGTCACCGGCACCGACAAGTCCCTCGACATCGCCGTGATCACCGCGAACGGCGCCAAGAACCTCACCCCGGCCACCCTCGGCGACTCCTCCACCGTCGCCGTCGGCGACCCGGTCGTCGCCATCGGCAACCCGGACGGCCTCACCGGCACCGTCACCTCCGGCATCATCAGCGCCGAGAACCGCCAGGTCACCGTCCAGGTCGACGAGGGCTCCACCGGCGGCAACGGCGGCTACGGCTTCCCGTTCCTGCCCGGCCTGCGCGGCTCGCAGCAGCAGCCGAGCGGCAACGGCACCACCACCTACCGGGCCTTCCAGACCGACGCCGCCCTCAACCCCGGCAACTCCGGCGGCCCGCTGATCAACGCCGGCGGCCAGGTCATCGGCATCAACTCGGCCATGTACTCGCCCAGCGGCACCGGCTCCACCGCGGGCGGCGGCAGCAGCTCGGCGGGCAGTGTCGGCCTCGGCTTCGCCATCCCGATCAACGACATCAAGCAGGTCCTGCCGAAACTGCAGGCCGGCCAGAACGTGTAAGACGGACAATTGCTCCGAGCAGGTCCCCCACACGACGAGAAAGGGCAACGGCCCATGACCCCGTCCGCCGACGACCGCACCTCCGCCGAGTCCGGCCACACCTCGGCCAGGCTCCTCGTGGTCGACGACGAACCCGCGCTCCGGGACGCCCTGGAGAGCAGCCTCGCCTTCGAGGGGTACGAGGTCGCCACCGCCACCGACGGCTACGAGGCACTCGAATCCGTCGAACGCGACCGGCCCGACCTCGTCCTGCTGGACATCATGATGCCCCGGATGGACGGCCTCACCGCCGTCCGCCGGATGCGCTCGCGCGGCGACACCGTCCCCGTGCTCATGCTCACCGCCCGCGACGCCGTCGGCGACCGCGTCACCGGCCTGGACGTCGGCGCCGACGACTACCTCGCCAAGCCCTTCGAGCTCGACGAGCTCCTCGCCCGGGTCCGCGCCCTGCTGCGCCGCAACGCCCTCGCCACCGAGGCCGCGGCCCGCGCGGCGGCCGAGGACGAGAGCGAGGTGCTGGCCTTCGGCGACCTGCGGATGAACACCGCCACCCGCGAGGTCACCCGGGCCGGCCGCGCCGTCGAACTGACCCGCACCGAGTTCATGCTCCTGGAGATGTTCCTGTCCCACCCCCGCCAGGTCCTCACCCGCGAACAGATCCTCAAGGCGGTCTGGGGCTTCGACTTCGAGCCCTCCTCCAACTCCCTGGACGTCTACGTCATGTACCTGCGCCGCAAGACCGAGCAGGGCGGCATGCCCCGGATCATCCAGACCGTACGCGGCGTCGGCTACGCCCTGCGCCCGGCAGCCGGCACCAGCGCATGAGCGAGCGGAGCGAGCGAGCCATGAGAGGACGCGCTTGGGCGAATGCCCCTGCCGAGCGTGGCGAGGCGGGCGCGTGAGCGAGCGGAGCGAGCGAGCCATGAGAGGACGCGCGTGGGCGAATGCCCCTGCCGAGCGCAGCGAGGCGGGCGCGTGAGCGTCCCTCCCCCGCCGCTGGCGCCGCCGCGCCCGTCGCGCGTCCAGCGCCTCGTGCACTGGTTCCGCTCCCGCTCGCTGCGCAGCCGCCTCACCTTCCTGAGCGCGGCCGCGGTGGCGGTGGCCATCGCGCTCTCGGCGCTGGCGTGCTGGTTCATCGTCGAGAAGCAGCTCTACAGCCAGGTGCGGACGGACCTCGCGAGCGCGCCGCTCCCCCTGCCGCCCCGGGTGCCGAGCCTCTCCTGCTACGACACCCCGCAGGCGGCCCTCCAGGCCCAGCCACGCGGCGTCGCACCGGAGAACAGCACGGCCGTCGCCCGCGACACCCAGTACGTCGTCCAGGACCCGACGGGCGTCTGCCTGCCCCCGGCCGCCACCAAGGCGATCGTGCTCAGGCCCGGCGACTCCGACGTGTTCCGGATGAAGCTCGGCCAGTCCGTCATCCGGGACGGCCACTTCACCGACGGGACCCCGGCGATCGTCCGCGTCTCCCTCACCCACTTCGGGCCCCGGCCCGCCCTGCTGATGGTCGCCAGCCCGACCCAGTCCGTCGAGGAGTCCCTCCAGGGGCTCGCCATCCTGCTCGGCGCCGTCTCGGTCGGCGGCATCCTGCTCGCCGCCGTCGCCGGCCGGATCGTCGCCCACTCCTCGCTCAAGCCGGTCGACCAGCTCACCGACGCCGTCGAGCACATCGCCCGCACCGAGGAGGTCGGCACGACCATCCCGGTCCACGGCGACGACGAGATCGCCCGCCTCTCCACCTCGTTCAACTCCATGAGCACCGCCCTCGCCAACTCCCGCGAGCGGCAGACCCGGCTGATCGCGGACGCCGGGCACGAGCTCCGCACGCCCCTGACGTCGCTGCGCACCAACGTCGACCTGCTGATCCGCAGCGACGCGACGGGCCGCCCGCTGCCGCCCGCCACCAAGACCAAGCTGCTGGGCAACATGAAGGCCCAGATGCAGGAGCTGACCGTCCTCATCCAGGACCTGCTCCAGCTCTCCCGCCCCGACTCGCCGAAGCCGGGGCCTAGCCTCGCCGTCGTCGCCCTGCACGAGATCGCCCAACGAGCCGTCGAGCGGGCCAAGTTGCGCGGCCCCGGACTGGCCTTCGACACCGCGACCGAGCCCTGGTTCGTCCACGGCGACGCGTTCGCCCTCGAACGGGCCGTGATCAACCTGCTGGACAACGCGGTCAAGTACAGCCCGCCCGGCGGCACGATCGAGGTCCGCCTCCAGGACGGCGTCCTGACCGTCCGCGACCACGGCCCCGGCATCCCGCCCGACGAGCTGCAGTACGTCTTCGACCGGTTCTGGCGCTCCCCCTCCTCGCGCCAACTCCCCGGCTCCGGGCTCGGGTTGTCGATCGTCGCGCAGAGCGTCCGGGACGCCGGCGGCGAGGTCGCGCTCGGCCCGGCCGGGGACGGCGGCCCCGGCGCCCTGGCCACCGTCCGCCTGCCCGGCGGCCC
>NZ_JBFBDY010000126.1:0-15989 GCF_040683475.1 Kitasatospora sp. NPDC093558
GTCGGTCTTGGAGTTGCCGGCGTCGATGGCGAGTACGCCGGGCAGGAGTGGTTCGGGCTGGTGGGTCATCTGGTCCCCGGGACTCGTACGTGGCCCGGCCGAGGGTGCCCGGCCGGGTGGGCCCGGCCGGTTGTCCCCGGCCGGGGGTGGGCGGTCCGCACGCGGAGCCCGGCCCGCGACACCCTCATATCGCGGGCCGGGCCGTCCACGTCGACGCCGGGGCGCGGACGCCGGGCCGTCGCAACAAGCCCGCCAGGCCGTCACGACAGGGCCGTCAAAACAAGCCAGCCCGACCCGACGCCCCGCGCCCCCCGACGTCAGGCCCAGGCGAGGTGCTCGCGGTTGTGGGCGAGCAGCCGGTTTGTCAGCCGGTCGGCGAGGTCGAACTGGCCGACCAGGGGGTGGGCGAGCAGCGCGTCGTACACACGGTCGCGCCCGCCGCGCAGGGCGGCGTCGAGGGCGAGGTGCTCGTACGACGTCACCGCCGCGATGAGCCCCGCGTACAGCGGCTCGACGGCCCGCTGCGCCAGCGGCCGGACGCCGGCGGCGTCGACCTCGGCCGGCACTTCGATGACGGCGTCGTCGGGCAGGAACGGCAGCACACCGTCGTTGCGGGTGTTGACGACCTGCACGGACGTCCCGCCACCCGTGCCGAGGAGAGCCGCGATGAGCTGGACGGCGGCCTCGGAGTAGAACGCGCCGCCGCGCTTGCCGAGCAGCTCGGGCTTGGTGTCGAGGGCCGGGTCGGCGTACATCTCCAGCAGCTGCCGCTCGATCTCGGCGACCTGCGCGGCCCGCGAGCCCTGCGCCTTGAGCTCCTCGACGACCTCGTCGTGCTGGTAGTAGTACCGCAGGTAGTAGGACGGGACGACGCCGAGCCGCTGCACGACGGCCTGCGGCAGGTGCAGGTCGTCGGCGATCTCCTTGCCGAAGTCCCGGAGCAGCGAGGGCAGCACCTCGCGCCCGCCCGCCGCGCCGGGGGCGTCGAGCAGGGTGACGCCGCGCTCCCAGGTGAGGTGGTTGAGGCCGACGTGGTCGAGCCGGACGAGCTCCGGCGCCACCCCGAGGTGCGCCGCGAACTTGCGCTGGAAGCCGATCGCGACGTTGCACAGGCCGACGGCCTTGTGTCCGGCCTCCTGGAGGGCGCGGGTGACGATGCCGACCGGGTTGGTGAAGTCGACGATCCAGGCGTCCGGGCTGGCCCGGCGGACGGTCTCGGCGATGTCCAGCACGACGGGGACGGTGCGCAGCGCCTTGGCGAGCCCGCCGGCGCCGGTGGTCTCCTGGCCGACGCAGCCGCACTCCAGCGGCCACGTCTCGTCCTCGTTGCGGGCGGCCTGTCCGCCGACGCGCAGCTGGAGGAGGACGGCGTCGGCGGCGGTGACGCCGGCCGAGACGTCCGTCGAGAGGGACACGACCGCCGGGTGGCCCTGCTTGGCGAAGATGCGCCGTGCCAGCCCGCCGATCAGCTCCAGCCGTTCGGCGGCCGGGTCGATCAGGACGAGCTCGCCGATCGGCAGGGTGTCCCGCAGCCGGGCGAAGCCGTCGATCAGCTCCGGGGTGTACGTCGAACCGCCGCCGACGATTGCCAACTTGAGTGCGGACATCAGCCCTTGACCCCTGTCAGTGTCACGCCTTCGATGAAGGCCTTCTGTGCGAAGAAGAAGAGGATGATCACCGGCGCCATCACGAGGAGGGTGGCGGCCATGGTGAGGTTCCAGTTGGTGTGGTGCGCGCCCTTGAAGGACTCCAGGCCGTAGGAGAGGGTCCAGGCGGCGTGGTTCTCGCTGGCGTAGATCTGCGGGCCGAAGTAGTCGTTCCAGCAGTAGAAGAACTGGAACAGGGCGACGGCGGCGATGGCGGGCTTGGCCATCGGCAGCACGACGCGCAGCAGGGTGCGCAGGTCGCCGCAGCCGTCGATCCGGGCCGCCTCGATGTACTCCTTGGGGATGGTGGTGAGGAACTGGCGCAGCAGGAAGATGGAGAAGGCGTCGCCGAAGGCCATCGGGATGATCAGCGGCCAGAGCGTGCCGGTGAGGTGCATCTGCTTCGCCCAGAACAGGTACATCGGGATGATGGTGACCTGCGGCGGCAGCATCATCATCGAGATGACCGCCATGAGCGCCAGCTTCCGGCCCCGGAAGCGGAACTTGGCGAGCGCGTAGGCGACCGGGAGGCTGGAGACGACGGTCAGCAGCGTGCCGGCGCCGGCGTAGACGAGGGTGTTGCGCCACCAGGTGAGGAACCCGGGCGCCTTCCACACCTCGGCGTAGTTGCCCCACTGCCAGGAGGTGGGCCAGTAGTTCGTGGTGAGCGCCTGGCTGTCCGACATGACGGAGGTCAGGAAGGCGAAGACGAACGGGAGGATGAAGAACAGCGCGGCGGCGATGCCCAGCGCGTGGACGGCCACCCAGTTGAGCGCGGCCCGCCGCCGGGCGGCCCGCAGGGCGGCCGAACTGCCCGACGGGGAGGAGGGCTTGGCGGGTACGGGGGTGCTGAGAGTCATGGAAGGGTCCTCAGTGGAACGCTGGTTGCGCTGGGGCGTGTCGGACACGCCCTAGGGCGTGTCTTTCGGATCAGGCCGGGTGCCGCGACGCCAGAGCACGCGCCTCGCTGCGTTGTCGTCGGTCGCCGATGCTCCGCATGGACTCCCTCCTCCGCCTTGCGATGCACGCACTCTGACGCCGCGGCCCTCCGACCTGATCCGAAAGACACGCCCTAGTCCTCGCTCGCCATGAAGCCGGACCGGCGGCGCAGCAGGAGGGAGGTGACGGCCATCGCGATGGCGAACAGGACCAGGGCGACGACGCAGGCGGAGCCGGTGTCGAAGCGCTGGAAGCCGAGGTTGTACACCATCTGCGGCAGGGTCCAGGTGGAGCCCTGCGGGAAGCCGGGCTCGAACTGCTGCCCGGAGTTGCCCGCGATGCCGCTGGCGACCCGCCCGGCGACGATCGCCTGGGTGTAGTACTGCATGGTCTGGATCACGCCGGTGACCACGGCGAACGTGATGATCGGCGAGATGTTCGGCAGCGTGACGTAGCGGAAGCGCTGGAGCGGCCCCGCGCCGTCGAGTTCGGCGGCCTCGTACTGCTCCTTGGGCACGTCGAGCAGGGCGGCCATGAAGATGACCATCAGGTCGCCGATGCCCCACATGGCGAGCATGGTGAGCGCGGGCTTGGACCAGCTCGGGTCGGCGAACCAGCCGGGCTGCGGGAGCCCGAGCTCGCCGAGGAAGTGGTTGACCGGGCCGGTGCCGGGGTTGAGCAGGAACGCGAAGGAGACGGTCGCGGCCACCGGCGGGGCCAGGTAGGGCAGGTAGAAGGCGGTGCGGAAGAAGCCGACGCCGCTCTTGATCTTCGTGATGAGCAGCCCGATGCCGAGCCCGAACACCACCCGCAGGGACACCATGACGACGACGAGCCAGAGGGTGTTGCCGAGGCCCTGCCAGAAGAAGGGGTACTGGTTGAAGACGTAGTCCCAGTTCTTCAGCCCGTTGAAGGTGGGGGCCGAGAACCCGTCGTACTTCATGAAGGAGAAGTAGACGGTGGACAGCAGCGGGTACAGGAAGAAGACGCCGAAGCCGATCAGCCAGGGCGAGAGGAAGGCGAGGGTGCGGGCCGCCTCCCGGCGGCGCTTCCGGCGCAGCAGGTGCTGCGTGGAGTGCGCCGCCGGGTCGGTGGGTCCGGTGCCCTTGCGGGTGCCGAACGCGAGTGCCATGGGGTGCTCCGAACTTCCGTGCGCGTACCGCTACTTCGCCTGGGCGATGGCGGCGTCGATCTCCTTGGCGGTGGCGGCGAGGCCGGCCGCGAGGTCGGGCTGCTTGCCGGACTCGTACGCGTAGCCGAGGTTCTGCAGCGACACGATGTAGGCACCGCCGTTGGCGCTGGCCGGGGTGGTGCCGGAGTTCGGGTTCTTCGCGATGTCCAGGAAGGTCTTGAAGTTCGGGTCGCTGATGAGCTTGGGCGAGTTGAGCGCGTCGAAGGTGCTCGGCACGTTGTGGATCGCGTTGGCGAAGCCGACGACCGCGTCGGTGTCGGTGGTGAGGTACTTGACGAGCTCCCAGGCGGCGGCCTGCTTCTTGCTGCTGCGGGCGATGCCGATGACGGTGCCGGTCTGGTAGCCGCGGCCGTAGGTGGCGGCCTGGTCGTCCGGCACCGGGAAGGGGGCGGTGGCCCAGTCGAAGCCGGGCTTGCTCTCGGCGAGCGAGTTGGTGCGCCACTCGCCGTCGATGGCCATCGCGACCTGGCCGGTGTGGAAGGGGTTCTTCTCGCTGAACTCCTCGCCGAAGGTGGAGCGGTACTTCTCCAGCTTGTCGAAGCCGCCGAGCTTGTCGACGAGGTCCTTCTGCCACTTGAGCATCGCGGCGACCTTCGGGTCGGTCGCGAGGGAGGACTTGCCGTCGGCGCCGAAGTACGCCGGCCCGTACTGGCCGAGGAAGTGCTCGGTGGTGGACTCGTAGCCGTGGTAGTTCGGCAGGAAGCCGAGCTGCTTGAAGCCGTCGCCGTCCGGGACGGTGAGCTTGGCGGCGGCGTCGGCGAACTCGCTGAAGGTCTTCGGCGGGGCGGTGATGCCGGCCGCGGCGAAGGCCTTCTTGTTGTAGTACAGGCCGTAGGCGTCGCCGAGCAGCGGCAGGGTGCACTGGTTGCCCTGGAACTGCGTGTAGTTGAGCATCGCCGCCGGGAACGTCTTGGCGGCGTCGACGCCGCTCTTCTTCAGCAGCGGGTTGAGGTCGACGAAGGCCTTGGTCGAACAGAACATGCCGACGTTGTTGGTGGTGAAGGAGGAGACCACGTCCGGGGCGTCGTCGCCGCCGGCCCGCAGGGCCTGGTTGACCTTGTCGTCCGCGATGTTGCCCACGGCCTTGACGTGGATGTTCGGGTGGGCCTTCTCGAAGGCGGCGATGTTGTCGTTGATCGCCTTCACCTCGTTGTCCTGGCTCCAGCCGTGCCAGAAGGTGATGGTGACGTCCTTGCCGCTCGCCGAGTCGTCGCTGCCGCCGGCGTCGTTGGTGCCGGTGCAGGCGGTGGCGAGCAGCGCGAGGACGGCGCTGCCGGTGACGGCGGCGATCGTGCGGCGTCCTCTGCGGGAGGTGGTGGGGTGCACTTCGAGGTCCTCCTGGGGGTGCGCGGGCAGGCGTCATTGCCTCGTCGCCCGCGGTCGGGGGTTGGGGAGAGGTGGGTGCGGGGAGGGGCACGGGGGGCAGGGGTCAGTGGGTGGATCAGTGGGTGGGATCAGTGGGTGGAGAAGACCGCCTCGCGGGCGGCCGCCAGGGCGCGCTGGAGCGCACCGAGCAGGACGGGCG
Organism: Kitasatospora sp. NPDC093558; assembly: GCF_040683475.1. NCBI lineage: Bacteria > Bacillati > Actinomycetota > Actinomycetes > Kitasatosporales > Streptomycetaceae > Kitasatospora > Kitasatospora sp. NPDC093558. The sequence continues at coordinate 5,303 of NZ_JBFBDY010000126.1, forward strand.
AACCGGACAGGGTGCTGCTGCGCACCTCAGGACGGGCGATCGAGAGCCGGGCGAGTTCCTCCTGGACGAGCGCGCGCAGCCGTTCGCCGCCCGCGCTCGGCACACCGCCGGAGAGGACCACCAGTTCGGGGTCGACGACGGCGACGATCACGGCCAGCCCGACGGCGATCCGCCCGGCCAGCTCGCCGAGGAACTCGTCGCCCGCGCCCGGGGTCCCGAGCGCCTTGGCGATGGTCTCCTCCGCGGTGGGCGCGCCGAGCCCGTGCTCGCGGGCCAGGGCCCGGACGGCGGCCGCGCCGACGAGGTCCTGGAACCCGCCGAAGTTGCGGCGGCGCACGTCCCGCACGACCGGCGAGCCGGGCACCGGCATGTAGCCGACCTCCCCGGCGCCGCCGGTGAAGCCGCGGTGCAGCCGTCCGGCGATCACGATCGCGGCGCCGATGCCCGCGCCGGCCCACAGCAGGACGAAGTCCTCGGAGCCGCGCGCCGCGCCCGAGGCCTGCTCGGCGACGGCGGCGAGGTTCACGTCGTTCTCGATCGAGACCGGCGCGCCGATCTCCTCGGTCAGTTCCTCGACGAGCCGGGGCGAGTGCCAGCCGGCCAGGTGGGAGGCGTAGCGGAGCTTGCCGGTGACGGGGTCGGGCGCGCCGCTGACGCCGATCACGACGGTGTGCAGCGCGCTCCCGTCGATCCCGGCCGCCCGGACCGCGCCGGCGACCGCCGCGGCGACCCGGGGGACGGTCCCGGCGGCCGGGGCGCCCTTCACCGGCACGACGTGCTCGGCGAGCGTGCTGCCGGTGATGTCGGCGACGGCGACCCGGATCCCGGTGGCCGTGACGTCCACCCCGGCGACGTACCCGGCGGCCGGATTCACCTGGTACAGCTGCGCGTTGGGCCCGGGCCCGCCCGCCGTGGTGCCGACCGGCAGGACCAGCCCGGCCGCCTCCAGGCGGGCCAGCAACTGGGAGGCGGTGGGCTTGGAGAGCCCGGTCAGCGTGCCGATCTGGGTGCGGGAGAGCGGTCCGTTCTCCAGCAGCAGTTCGAGGGCGGCGCGGTCGTTGATGGCGCGCAGCAGGCTGGGGGTGCCGGCGAGGGGGGCCTTGGCCGTGGTCTTGGTCACGCGAAGAATCCTCCTCTTCCGGCAGGTCGGGGGAGCAGCAGGGGCAACCCCCGGAGTGGTGGCGACGGCCTCTCCCCGAACTGTTAGGAAACTTTCCAGTCGCTTGGGAAGGACCGTACGACCCCCTCACCGGAGTGTCAATGGCCCCCCGACCCCTGGATGCCGAAGCGTTACCGGGCAGCACGAAGCCCCGCCCCCACGTCGGTGGGAGCGGGGCTGATGGGTCGCGTCAGAAGATTTTGACCAGGGCCGTTACGGCTTGGCGAGCGTCGGGTCGTCCATCGGCGGCTTCGGCGCCGGTATCGGCTCCGTCGCCTTGTACCGCGCCGAGGTCGGGTCGGCCAGCGAGGACGGCGGGGACGGGTCCGGCGTCGCGGCGAGCGCGACGCCCGTGGCCGCCGCCTCCTCCTTGACCTTGATCCCGGCGTGGTCGAACGCCGTCTTCAGCCGCTGGCGCATCGCCCGGGCCACCGTCGCCGCCTTGCCCGGCGCCGTCCTGGCCTCGACCCGCACCACCACGGAGTCCGCCGCGACCGACTCCACGCCGAGCACCGACACCGGCTCCCAGATCAGCTCGTCGTACGGAGCCTCCTTGGACATCGCCTCGGCCGTCTCCTGGATCAGGTCCTCGGCCCGCAGCAGGTCCTCCTTGTACCCGACCTGGACGTCCACGGTGGCCGTCGACCAGCCCTGGCTCATGTTGGCGATCCGCTTCACCTCGCCGTTGCGGATGTACCAGATCTCGCCGTTCGCGCCGCGCAGTTTGGTCACCCGCAGGCCTACCTCCAGCACCGTGCCGGCCGCCACCCCGGTGTCGATCTCGTCGCCGACGCCGTACTGGTCCTCCATGATCATGAAGACGCCGGAGAGGAAGTCCGTGACGAGGTTGCGGGCGCCGAAACCGATCGCCACACCGGCCACACCGGCGCTCGCCAGCAGCGGCGCCAGGTTCACGCCCAGCGCGGAGAGCACCATGAGCGCGGCCGTGCCGAGGATGCTGAACGACGCGACGCTGCGCAGCACCGAGCCGATCGCCTCCGAGCGCTGCTGGCGGCGCTCCGGGTTGACGACCCCGGTGTTCGCGAGCAGCCCGCCGATCCGGCCGTGCTCCTCGTGGCTCTCGTGGGCGCGCGCCATCCTGGTTATCAGCTGCGTGATGAGCTTGCGCACCACGGCGCGCAGGACGAGCGCCAGCACGATGATGAAGACGATCCGCACCCCGGAGGCGAGCCAGGACTGCCAGTGGGTGTCGAACCAGCTCGCCGCCTGCTTGGTGGTGTCCGAGACCTCCTGCGCGCTCGTCGGGATCCGCAGGTCGAGCTGCGGTACCTGGGGCGCGGTCGGGCCGGGGGACGGCGTCGTCGACTGGGCGGACGCGTCGGCGAGGCCGAGGGCGCCGGAGCGGAACACGTGCGGGACCTTCCTTGCAGGGGGCATCACCCGGTCCCGTGCCGCAGCTGGTGGCGTGGCCGGATACGCCCCCGGCACCAGCCCGACCCGCGGGCCGTCGCCCCAGCCTAGCGGGCACCGAACACCCGACCGGACCGGCCGGACGGCGCGCGGGCCGCCCCGGACGCCCCGTCAACGCCCCGGTGCGCTCCCGCGCGCACCCGTCCCGGCACCGTTTCCGCCCTGCCGACGCACCCCTCCGGCACCGCTCGCACACGGCCCGGCCACTGCTCCGACCGGCCGAGCCGTCCCCCCGCCGGGAAGCGGAGGGACGCCTACCGGGGGCCCTGGTGCAACCCGACCTTCCGCCGGGCATACCGGGTATGACCGAAACCACACCCGGAGATCACGTCAGGTCCGTTACACAGGAGTGGTGGCGCCGTACGAAGGCGTAAGGCGACACTGGGGGAGATCACCCACCCGTTGGGTGATCCAACCGCTCGTCCCGGCGCGAGCCACGCGCCGCAGGCGTCCAAGGAGGCATCCGTGCCGCATGTCCTGGTCCTCAACGCGTCCTACGAGCCACTCGGCGTCGTATCGATGCGCCGCGCACTCATCCTGGTCCTCAACCACAAGGCGGTCAGCCTGGAGGACACGGGAGTCACTCTGCACAGCGCCACCAGCGCCCTTCCGGCGCCGTCCGTCGTCCGCCTGACCCGGTTCGTCCGGGTCCCGTTCTGCGGGCCCGTCCCGCTCACCCGCCGGGCGCTGTTCGCCCGCGACCACGGCCGCTGCGTCTACTGCGGGGCCGCCGCCACCAGCGTCGACCACGTCATCCCGCGCAGCCGGGGCGGCCAGCACCGGTGGGACAACGTCGTGGCGGCCTGCCGCCGCTGCAACCACACCAAGGCCGACCGCCACCTCACCGAACTCGGCTGGCGCATGAAGCGCCCGCCGGCGCCGCCCTCCGGCCTCGCCTGGCGGATCATCGGCACCGGCATCAAGGACCCCCGCTGGCGGCCCTACCTGGAGCCGTACGGCGGCGGTGACCAGCTGCGCGCCCCGCAGTGGGGCGAGTACGAGCACCACGACCATACCGAGCCCAACCACTCGGTCCCGATCGTCCGGGCGCACGGCGCCCACACAGCCCCCGTCCGCCGCGGCGAGCAGCCGGAACCGCTCTCCGCCTGAACCAGAGCTCCACAAGGGCCTGCCCGTCACATCTCGGTACGCCTCATGGGCCGCCGCGCACCCCACAGTGGGGAGCACGGCGGCCCGCCGTGTGTACGGGCTGCCGCAGGGGCGACTACTGCTTCGGGGCGGTCGTCGGCTGCTGGGACGGGCCCGGCTGGCCGGGCTGGCCCGGCTGCTGCTGCGCCGGCGTGGTGCCGGGGGTGCCGGCAGTGCCCGGAGTGCCGGGGGTGCCCGACGTGCCCGGCTGCTGCGCCGGCGGGGCCACCGGGGGCTGCGGCTGCGCGGGCGGCGTCACGGCGTACAGCTCGATCCCCCACAGCGAGTAGCCGTACTTGGTGGCCCGGGACACGCCCTGCATCCGCACGAACTTGGCGTTCGCGGCGTCGAAGCGCACCGTCTCGTCGCCGCCCTTGCCGTTGTCCACGCTCGCCGCGGTCGTCCAGGTGACCCCGTCCGCCGAGGTCTGGATCTTGTACGACGCGGCGTACGCGGCCTGCCAGTGCAGCACCGCCGCGCCCAGGCGGACGGCCTGCGGCAGCTCCAGCTGCACCCAGGCGTCGTCCTGCGCGGGCGAGGACCAGCGGGTCTTCGGGTCGCCGTCGGTGACGTTCGAGGCCGGGAAGTTCGGCGTCTCGTCGCCCGAGGAGGTGGCCTTCGCGCCGAGTGCGAGGTCCGCCCCGCCGGTCGGCGGCACCACGTGCACCTGGAGCACCTGCTTGACGACGGTCGAGCCGGCCACGTACTGCACCGGCACCTGGTACGTCCCGGACGGCGTCCCGGCGGCGGCGCTCACCAGCAGCGGCACCCCGACCTTCCCGCCGCGCGGCACCGTCACCCCGGCCGCCGGCGCCACGGTCAGGCCCTTCGCCGCCGCGGGCACGTCGGCCTGCAGGCTGCCGGAGGTGCCCTCGGGGCGGCCGGCCGTGACCGTCGCCTGCGTCTGGGTGGGCGCGGCGGCGCCGGTCACCACGTCCAGGGACGGGTCGGCCAGGTTGAGCCGGGCCGCGGGGGCGTCCGCGTACCAGGGGATCACCTGGTTGACGACCGGCGGGTCGCCGCCCGGCTTCCAGGTCAGGCGGAACGCGTCGGCGGGCTGGCCGCCGGCCGGCAGCTCGTTGTAGCCCGGGTTGACCGTCCCTATGTCGAACCAGGTGCCGTCCGGGCGCCGCAGCGACACGGTCGCGGTGGCCTTCACCCCCGGGTCGGTCAGCACGGTGAGCCGGTCCACCGGCCGGGCCGAGCCCAGCTCGACGGTCAGCGGCTCGTCCTGCGCGGTCGGCGGGCTGGCCGCCCGGTAGGCGGTGTCCGGGTTGCCGTCCAGCACCGAGGCCGGCGAGGAGCCGGGCAGCGCGGCGGGGCCGCCGGAGACGCTCGCCGGGGCCTCGTCCGGCGCCGTCACGGTGAACTCGCGCACCGCCACCGCGGTCTTCTGGGCGGCGGTCGCGCGCAGCCGCACCGCCCGCACCACGGTGCCGGCGGGCACCTGGGCGGTGACCGTCTTCTGGTTCTTCACCACGGCCAGCTGCTTCCAGCCGCCCTCGCCGGTCGAGTACTCCAGGACGCCGTCGCGGATGTAGTCGTCCACCGCGCTCTGGGCGTCCGGCCCGTCGCCCCAGCCGCCCATCAGGACGGTCACGCTGCTGACCGGCCGCCCGGAGCCGAGGTCCACGCCGACCGCGTCGCCCGGCTGCGGGGGAGCGGAGCTCCAGTAGAAGGTGTCGGCCTGGCCGTCGGTCATCAGGGCCGGCAGGTGGTCGTGCGCGGAGCCCATCGTCGTCGTCGGGCTGATGCCGCCGCTGACCACGCCCGCCCAGTTGTCGGCGGCCCGCAGCGCGTGCTCCAGGAACGGGCCGAGCACGCCCGCGCCGATCGTCGCCGGGCTCTGCGCCAGCTGCGCGCGGAGCCGGTTCAGCTCCACCCGGGCCTTCCACGCGGCGGCGCCGTCACCGCCGTGCTGCGCGAGCAGCATGTCCAGCGCGGCCTGCCCGGCCAGCCCGTAGTCGTGCAGCGGCGCCAGCCAGGGCCCGGCCTCGGCGGCCAGCGCGGACGTCGCCTGGGTGCCGGCCAGCGTCTCCCGGGCCGAGGCCATCGCGCCGAACGCGTCCCGCAGCGGCCCGGCCGCCTCTATCAGCTTGGCGAGGTCGGGGGCCGCGCCCGAGGTGGGCTCGGCGGTCGACCAGAACTTGTCCAGCAGCGGGGTCAGGTAGCCCGACTCCTGCTTGGCCAGCGGCGAGGACGAACTGTTGCCGGCCAGCGCGGTGACCGCCGCCAGCGCCGTCCCGGCCGGGGTGGCCGAGCCGCCGGTCGGCCCGGCGAGCGTGCGCAGCGCGGCCTGCCAGGACTCGTCCGGCTTGTACGCGGCCGGGTTCCACGCGAAGTCGCCGGCCGTCGACAGGGCTATCCGGGAGGCCACCGGCTGCTGCATCGCCCCGGTGAGCATCACCGCCGACCGGCTCGCCACCTCCGGGTCGCGCCCGGTGTAGGCGCCGAGGTAGAGCCGGTCCGGGGTGGCGTCGTTGACCGGGTAGTTGTCCATGGTGACCAGCGGGTGCCCGTACATGCCCGCGGTGTCCGAGGTCTGAGCGCCCGTGATCTTCTCCGGGATCACCCCGACCCCGCTCCACGCCACCTGCACGCCGGCCGGCAGCGCGTCGGCGAGCGCCTTGCGGTACGGCGTCGAACCCGACTGGTGGTACTCGGTCGGGACGACCGACAGCGGCGCCAGACCCGGGTTCTTCGAGATCAGCCGGTCCTGCACCTTCGCGGCCAGTGCGGCCTGCGCCTTGGCCGCCGCGGCCGGTCCGGTGCCGAACGCCGACCGGTCGTCGGAGCAGTGCCACTCGTCGTAGCTGACGTCCAGGAACTGCAGCTGGAACGCCGAGAAGCCGAGCGCGCGCAGCCCGTCCAGCTTCGCCACCAGCGCGTCCACGTCCTTGCCCGAGCTGAAGCAGAACGACTGCCCGGGGTCGACGGCGTACCCGAGCGTCACGTGGTTGGCCGCCGCCCGGCCGCCCAGCTCGCGCAGCTCGGCGGTCTTGTCCGCCGGGTACGCGTCGCGCCAGCGGGACAGCCGGTACGGGTCGTCACCGGGCGCGTAGAGGTAGAAGTTCTGCTTGGAGCGGCCCAGGAACTCCACCTGGTCCAGCCGCTGCTGCGCGGTCCACGGCGTGCCGTAGAAGGCCTCCGCGGTGCCGCGCACCGGCGCCCCGGACGGCCAGTCGCGCAGCGTGATCCCCGGCAGGCCGAGCCCCGAGGCGCCCGGCGCCTGGTTCTGCCCCTGTCCGGCCGGCACCGCCGCCAGCAGCTGGCGCAGGCTCTGCGCCGCGTAGAAGGTGCCCGCCGAGTCCGCGCCGGCCAGCACCACCGCGCCGTACGTCCCGCCGCCCTGCGCGGGCAGCTGACCGGCCGCCAGCACGTAGCCGCCGATCGGCAGGCCGATCAGCGACGGCGCGGCGCCGTCCTTCGTCCCGCCCGCGGCGGCCAGGTCGCGCAGCGCCCGGTCCACCGGGCCGCCCGCGCCCTCGGCCGGGCCGCCGACGTACACCACGAGCGAGCCCGCGGCCGGCGGGGCGTCGACGTCGGACCGGGTGGTGACGTCCGTCGCCCCGGCGATCCCGAGCACCTCGTGGACGGCGTCCACCGCGCCGTGGTCCGCCTTCGGGGCCGTCACCAGCGTCACCGCGGCCGGCACCACGACCGGCTTCCCGGCCACCGTCTGCTCCTGCGGCCGCGGGAAGACCTGCGGGTTCGTCACGCTGCCCAGCGGCGTCTGCGGCGCGGTGCTCACGACGTCCGGCACCGGCGCCCCCGCGTACGCCGCCGCCACCGGCACCGGCCCCGCGAGCAGCCCGCCGACCACGGCCGCCGCGGCGACCCCCGCCGCGATCTGCAGCGCCCGCCGCCCCGGCACCCGGCCCCCGCCGGCCCGCTCGGCCCGGACGGACGCGAGCAGCGGCTCGGTCCCCTTGAGGTCGGCGATCAGCCGGTCCGCGGTCTTGGGCGCGAGCTGACGGCAGGTCCGCGCGGTGGCCCGGCGGGCCGCCAGCGCGGCAGGGTGGTAGAGCACCTCGCGCAGCGCGGAGCTCTGCTCCAACTGCTGCCGCAGCCGACGTCCGGCCGCAACGGAAACTCGGGCTTGCACAGGAGCCTCCTCGCCAGGCCTGGACCACATCGCCGCAACCCCACCAGCTACCCAACCCGGTGTCAACGCCGCCGTCAGGTATGTCCACTTTGCCCAATTGATCACTTCGTCACCCCGCGCCCCGGTCACCCCTCCCACCAGCGGAACCACCCCGGCCCGCCCGGCTTCCTGACGACCGGTCGACCGGCGGTCATCGTGTCGCGCAGCGTCATCGGGCCGTCACGCGGGTAGGACTGTGGTCGTCCCGAACAGGCGTTGCCGAGACATCGCAGGAGCCGCGAGTGGCCGCTTATCTCGACCGTGACGGAGCCGACGGGCTCAAGGTGCCGACGCAGGACGCCCCGGCCCCGCCGCCCGAACTGGTGGCGCTGGCGCAGGCGTACGGGGTGGACCCGAAGGACCCGGGGCCCGGCGGGGTGCCGGTCGGTGCGCGGACGCTGGTGGCGGTGCTGCGGGCGCTCGGGGTCGAGGCGGGGACGCCGGAGGAGGCGCGGGCGGCGCTGGAGCGTCACCGGGCCGAGCAGCAGGCCCGGTTGCTGCCGCCCTGCGTCGTCGTCCGCCAGGGTCGCCGCACCGCGCTCGACGTCCCCGCCGACGCCCGCCTCCACGTCGAGCTGGAGGACGGCGGCGTGTGGGAGCTGCCCCGCGGCCACTCCCACTGGCTCCCGGCCGACCTGCCGCTCGGCCGGCACGTCCTCAAGGCCGAGACCGGCAGCGCCACCGCGCGCGCCGCCCTCGTCGTCGCCCCCGACAGGCTCCCCGAACTCCCCACCCGCAGCTGGGGTTTCCTCACCCAGCTGTACTCCCTCCTCTCCGAACGCTCCTGGGGCATGGGCGACCTCGGCGACCTCGCCGACCTCGCCCACTGGGCCGGCGCCGACCTCGGCGCGGGCTTCGTCCAGATCAACCCCCTCCACGCCGGCCTCCCCGGCGCACCCTCCGACCCGTCCCCCTACCGCCCCTCCTCCCGCCGCTTCGCCGACCCCGTCCACCTGCGCGTCGAGGCCGTCCCCGAGTACGCGTACCTCGTCGGCGACCAGCGCGCCGAGGCCGAGGAACTCGGCCGCCGGGCCGCCCGGCTGCGCGCCGAGGTCCTGGTGCACGACGGCCTGATCGACCGGGACGCCGTCTGGGCGCTCAAGCGCGAGGCGCTGGAACTGCTGCACGAGGTCCCGCGCGGCGCCGGCCGCGACGCCGCCTACCGGGCCTACCTGCGCCGCGAGGGCGAATGGCTGGAGCGGTACGCGCTGTGGAACGCGATCGCCGAGGAGCACGGCCCCGACTGGCACGCCTGGCCGAAGGGGCTGCGCCACCCCGACGGCCCGGGGATCGAACGCGCCCGCAAGGAGCACGCCGACCGGATCGAGTTCCACCGCTGGCTCGCCTGGCAGGTCGACCAGCAGCTCGCCGCCGCCCGGACGGCCGCCGAGGGCGCGGGCATGCCGGTCGGCCTGATCCACGACCTCGCGGTCGGCGTCCACCCCGACGGCGCCGACGCCTGGGCGCTCCAGGACGTGCTGGCCGGCGGCATCTCGGTCGGCGCCCCGCCGGACGCCTTCAACGCGCACGGCCAGGACTGGGGCCTGCCGCCCTGGCGCCCCGACGCCCTCGCCGCCGCCGGCTACGCCCCGTACGCGGAACTGCTGCGGGCCGCGGCCCGGCACGCCGGGGCGGTGCGGATCGACCACGTGATGGGGCTGTTCCGGCTGTGGTGGGTGCCGGAGGGCCACGCGCCGACGGAGGGCGCGTACGTCCGCTACGACGCCGACGCGATGCTCGGCGTGCTGGCGCTGGAGGCGCACCGGGCCGGGACGGTGGTGATCGGCGAGGACCTCGGCACGGTGGAGCCGGGCGTCCGGGAGGAGCTGGCCGGGCGCGGGATCCTCGGGACGTCCGTGCTGTGGTTCGAACGGGACTGGGAGGCCGGCGGGGGCATCCTGGCCCCGGACCGCTGGCGCCCGGGCTGCCTGGCCACCCTCACCACCCACGACCTGCCCAGCACGGCGGCCCGGCTCTCCGGCGAGCACGTCGAGCTCCGCCACCGGCTGGGGCTGCTGGCCAGGCCGCTGGGGGACGAGCAGGAGGAGGCGGCGACGGAGCTCGCCGAGTGGCGGACGGCGCTGACGCGGCTGGGGCTGCTGGCGCCGGGGGAGCCGCTGTCGATGCCGGTGCTGTACCGCTTCCTGGGCGCGACGGGGGCCGGGCTGGTGGGCGTGTGGCTGCCGGACCTGGTCGGCGACCCGCGCCCGCAGAACCTCCCCGGCACGTGGGACCAGTACCCGAACTGGCGCCTCCCGATCGCCGACGGCGCCGGGAACCCGGTGACCCTGGAAACCCTCGCCACCACCCCCGCCGCCCCCTTCCTGGCCCACCTCCTGTCCCCCACAACCCCGCCCCCAGGCCACCCTCGCCCCATCAGCCCCACCCCGACGCGCGCCACCCCATAAGCCCGCCCCCATCCCCATCCCCGTCCCCTCACCCCGCCCGGAGGGCCCCTCGCCCCATCAGCCCCACCCCGACGCGCGCCACCCCATAAGCCCCGGGTAAGTTGGAAAACGTGGACAAGAGGAACGCTTTGCGAGCCGGCGCGGTCTCCGCAACGGTCACGCTGATGATGCTGCTGTCGTCGCCCGCCATGGCCCTCACCAGGGACGACGGCGACGACCCCGGTGCCGGCCTGAGCGTCGGCGCGACCATCGGCCTGTACGTGCTGATCCCGATCGCGGCCTTCGTGATCATCGCCGCCCTCGCGGGCCTGCCCTACGGCAAGGGCAAGAAGAAGTAGCCGACGGTCCCACGGCCGTCCACTGACGACCCGCACCAACGCCGAAGGGGCGCCGGAC